>JBCCSJ010000001.1:0-91555 GCA_039200505.1 Planctomycetota bacterium
CAAATCCCGTTCTACTTTTGCGGGACGATCTTTGGTGTTTTTGGGTTGTCGCTTTGGCTCTGCCAATCGTGGCTGCAATGGCTAAGGACTCGCCATAAATTAAGTTACCGGCTAGCGTCACTGAAAATTCGATTTTTGTGGGTAATCCACTAAGCAAGCCGGTAAATAAATGTTTCGCGAGTACTAAGTGTCTGTGTCACTTCGATCGAATCGAAATAGGCTAAATGCCTTCTTGGCTCGAAAAAGCTCGAATACTTCTCGATTGAGTTGGGTATTTTATGAAAACGAAAAGGGATGTAACGGATTTTGAATGCCGCAAAAGAAATGCGTCTACAATTCTTTTGGCAGGCAAAAATATTTCGGAGTTGATTATGAGTCGTTTTTTAATTGCAATGGCCGTTTGGCTTGGAATGGGCCTGCTTCCGTCGCTGTCGCTGGGACAGATTCAACGATCCGGTATGCCTCATCAGGGATACTATCAATCCTTTGGTGAGTACTATCTGGCTGATTACAAAGATTCGATCCGGAATTTCAGTCGAGGAGCCAATTCGGCATACCGATTTGGGACCCAGCGATTTTTGGACTCGATCTGTTTCTGGACACACATCGGAGAAAGTTACTATCACCTGGGTGAATATGCCAAGGCGATGGAAATGTACGAACAGTCTCTGCAGTTATACGTGTACTACCAAACGATCAACTGGCAGGGTCGCATCAAACTTCCGCCAAATATCCAGTCGGACAACAATGCGTTACAGCAAGCCAGAATCAACTGGGGTGCACCCAATCGTAAAGGATTTGTCAGACTGCCAAATTCGTTTTCCGTCCTGTTTGGTCGATTAGATGCCGAATTAACACTTCAAACGGGTGGAGTAGTTCAGAACGCAGAATTCAAACAGCTCGACGTAGCCGAAATCATGCGATGCACCGCATTATGCCTTCACCGGCGGCGAGTCATTCTGGGGCCCACAGCCAAATACGATCCCTTCACGGCTCAGTTGGTTTCCAACTTGAACACGGTGGGATCAGGCGACGGTTCAATGTTGGGCGCGATGAATGGCATTTTGCTCGGAGTCGCCTACGCTTCCAACGAAGATTGGGACAAAGCCACTCGAAAGCTCACAAGTTCTATCCAGATGGTCGGCGGCCTGGAACACCCCTTATCATCCATTGGTTTGTTAGAACTCGCTAACATAGCAGTCGAAAAACAAAGCTACGTTGAAGCGGCAAAGCTGGCCCTGGAAGCCAGTTATTCGGCAGCCGTTTATAATCAATTCGACTTGGTCGAGGAGTCTCTTTCGCTGGGGACCCAGGTTCACCTGATGAATTCCAAGACCCCCTACGCCCCGTTGGAAAACGCGATCCAGTGGGCTAACTCCAATCGGGCCCGGATGATGCAGGCTTCGTTGACGGTACGATTGGCGGAATGTTTGGCCGAAGGAGGGCAGGCTGATCTGGCCGTTGCCGTTTTGCGTCAGACAAAATCTTCTATTAACAGCCGTAATTCACTAGGCAATGCAGTTGTTAGTGCCCGGCTTAAATATGTTTCGGCACTCGCCCAGTTTTTAAATTCCAACTTTCAAAGAGGGATGACGGAACTTGCCGCCGCGCTCAAACATTTTCAGAAAGGGTCTTTTTGGATCTACCGACTGAACTTGGCTAATAGCCTGGTCGCCCGGGGAGGTGTGAATCAAAGACAGGCCGACTTGTTGTACACCTCTTTATTACGTGATCCCAACGAACTTGACTGGAAAAAAGATCCATTCGAAGCGATCGCGTTCTTGGCGTCGCCGCACTTACCAGCAATGGAGACATGGTTTGACATTTTGATCGACCGAAAAAATATCGGGCGAGCGATTGAATTAGGCGACTTGATTCGAAGGCATCGTTTTTTCACAAGTCTGCCTCTCGGTGGTCGCCTGTTGTCGTTTCGCTGGGTCATGCACGCCCCCGAAGAGGCTCTTTCAACTTTGGCGATCGGTCAACGTCAAGAATTTTTTCAGCGAAATCGTGCTTATAAAACGTTGACGGATCGAGCCGAATTGATTCGTGACTCTTTACGAGCCTTGCCACTGAATCCTTCGCCGAATTCAAAAGAAGAGAATGAACAACTGAAACTGCTTAAGGAACTGGAAACCATTTCCATTCAGCAAGAATCAATATTGGCCAGCTATGCCTTGCGTCGCGAAGTCGCCGAAATGGCGTTTCCACCGCAAATCCCGCTTGCCCAATTCAAAGATCGCCTGGCAGACAATCAGGTTGTTCTCAATGCTGTTCTCACTGGAAGCGGCTACCATTTGATGTTGATGGAAAAAGAGACAGTGAACTACTTAGGACTCTTCAGGTCTCGAGAAATTCAAAAAGATGTCAGCACGATCCTGAAAAACATGAAGATTTCAGAGATTGCTTTTGAAGTCAGCGACATTCAGGATGATGGTTGGGTAGAAACCGGAACCAAGTGGTACAAAAAAGTTTTCGGCGACAGCTATACATCCCGGTGGGACGAAATCGATGAATTGATCGTCGTACCCGATGGTCAGCTTTGGTACCTACCGATGGAAGCACTTCCTGTCTTAAAATCTGAGAATGAAATCCCTGCCGATCCTTTGGATTCCAAATTTTTGGGCGAACGGGTTCACGTCCGTTATTCACCTACCCTATTTTTGTCCGCTGGTGTTCAACGACCTTGGCAAAAAATTGATGAAACTGTCGTCATCGCTAAAAGCATCCTTTCAAGGCAAGATGATTACCTTGCCCAATCTTCATTTGATAACTTGAGCCTTGATATCCAAAATGCGGTCAAATTAGATCAACCAATCCGGAAACCGACCAGCCTGTTTGGTTTCTTGTTCGATCAACTTATTGTTTGGGGCGAAATCGATCTGCAAAAAAAATCGACATGGACGTTGAACCCGACCCAAATCGACCAAAGCAAAAACGGGACGACGCTCTTTGACTGGATGGGACTCCCATGGTGGGGTCCGCAATACGTGGATATGTCTGCCTTTCATTCGGACGCGGGTGCCGGGCTTCGAAATCGCCGAATGGGATCCGATCTCTTTTTAACTTCCGTCGGGTTGATGGCTTCCGGTACACGAACCGTTTTGATCAGTCGGTGGGCTGCCGGCGGGCGGTCTAGTTTGAATTTGAGCAGTCAATTTGCCAAAAATCTTGCAACCCTTGGGCCCAAGCAGGCATTACGAAATGCCGAGGATTTCATTCGCAGTGGTACACTTGACTATAATCGGGAACCAAGATTGAGAGTCAAGCCGGACGACCCACCAGTCAGCGGGAGACATCCCTATTTTTGGGCAGCCCCCATGTTAATGAGCATTCCCGACTCTGGAATTCCAGCTGGGCAGCAGCCAGGCGAACCAGACCTGTCGAATGACGATCCTCAATCGGCTGACGAAAATCTCAAACTGCCGGACGAACCTATGAACAAGGTAGAACCGCCGGAGATTGAAGTAAAAAGTACCCCTCAACTTAAACCGGATCCCAAAAAAGAATCGGAGGCTTCAAAACCACCTGAATCCACGAAAACGGAACCTGAAAAACCGAAACCCCGCGGATTGTTTGCCAAACCGAAAAAGAAGAAATCCGATCCCGATAAATCCGGCAATCTTTCATTTTAAACTCGATCCGGATGCGACTTTTATCATTTACGCTTTGGGGTAAAACTTTTTACCTTGCAAAAACACCATGTTGTCGCCGCGTGTCGATTGAATTATGATTTCAATAATCTTTAGGTTGGAAATTTTTCAACATGGTTTAAGCTTCGAATCCCTGATTTAATTGATTGCATGAGTCGCCAAAACAATATTTCTCGCGAGACCAATGGCTGGTCGGTGAGGATCGTTCGTAACGGACACCAACACTCCAGATATTTTCGATTTAGCGATGGCGGAATCCGAGGCTCCCTCGCCAAAGCAAAAGCTTGGCGTGATGAGAAAATTGCTGAATTGGGAGAAAGGAAGTGGCGAAAGGGTCCTCGAAAAAAAGCGGTCAACAACACTTCCGGAATCGTCGGGGTCAGTAAAAATGTTTATGGTCGGTGGGTTGCCACCTGGCAGCAAGACAACCGCCAAAAGTTTAAAACGTTCCGAACCAAAAAAGAAGCAATTGCTCATCGAAAAGAGCAACTGGCTCTGACCGCGGCAGAATAACGATCGGCGGACCATCCTCGGAAGGCAGATTTTATTCACCGTCAAGCCATTTTGATTTTTGGCGACGTTGAGCTTTCGACGGCTTTGAGATGTATCGCAAACGCCAACTCTCAAAAAATTGCTCCCCGATTTCCACCTCAATTGTTTTTAAAATGCCTCGTCGGGCAATCAATAGTTCAACGACTTCTCCAACCTCATATTGCCGAATGCGAGAATCAAGGTTGCTGCCGACCCGATATCCATCAACTGCGATGATCTCATCCTCGCTGACGATGCCCGCTTCGTATCCCGTTGAGTCGGGGGTTACTTTATTGACGATCATTTTGCCGTCCGAATTGAAGGCACCGACTCCAATCGACGGTCTACCGGGAGGGGAAAGCCTTGGATTGACGGATTCATTTTTCGATCGAGTCCGATTAGATCGGAATACCGAAGCGATTGCTTTAGCAACGCTCGATTGATTTCCATTTTTCGCCGATTCAGAATCGCCCTCACTATTTTCTTGCTTTGATTCCTTGGATTTTCGCTTATCGGCGGACTCAAATTTTGAGGCATCGAATCCATTGGGAAGAGCGATCCCAAGAAACTCCAAGTCCCGATAATCGAGTTCCTCGGTGGAATCGATAGTTCGAGCGAACCAATCCGCCAGTTCTTGTCCAGCTACTTCGGTCACAGTATTGCGAAAATCTTCGGAAGTATACCCGGACGGAACATAATTTTCGTAAAGCAATCGCATCACGTCGTCGAGTGATTTTTCCCCGGAAGTGATTCGCCGAATTTTTGCATCGAGCAGAAAAGCTGCCACTGCTCCTTTAGAATAATAGCTGATGCGCGTGTTGGATGAATTTTCATCTGGCCGATAAAATTTGATCCAGGTATCGAAAGACGATTCCTTTAAACTCTGCTTTGTTCTACCGAGCGTCCGCTGAACGGACTCGACATTCTGGGAAAGCCGGGAAAGATACTCGGTTGAGTTGATTAAACCCGCGCGGACTAACAAAAGGTCTTCGTAGTAACTGGTGACGCCTTCAGCCACCCAAAGGCTTGGCGTGTAAACTTCGTTTTCATAATCGTAGTCGACCAACGAACGGGGTCGCAGCCTTCTGACATTCCATGTGTGAAAGAATTCGTGACTGGCTAGACTTAACCAGCTTTCGTACCGCCCAGAATCTCGATAAGACCAACGACTTGTCATAATCAAAGTCGAATTATCATGTTCCAGGCCACCTCCAGATTCACAAATCATGTTTAGAAACAGGTATCGGTCATACGGAACAGTATTCCACATTTCGTGATGAGCCTGAACAATTTTCTTTAAGTCCGTGGCCGCCCGCGTACCATCCCAGATTCCCGACTCGCCAACGTTGACTAATTGATGAGGCACCCCCGCAACTTCAAACGGATAGACTTGAATGTTGCCTGCCACGATCGGGCTGTCGACCAGTTCGTCAAAATCTTGGGCTTCATACGAATGCGGAAGGTCACCATAAGATCGCAAACTCGTTGCACTACGTGACCAATTTCGAGGTAGCTTTAAGCGAACTCGATGAGGTTGATCCAATCGCCCGACGACCGTCAAAAATGTGGGAGCCCCATTCATCATCGCGTATTGTTGCCCCACCCAGTTTGTCCGCACAGACATTTCGTTGCAATAAAGCCGGTAGCTGACTTGAAACGATTTCAGACCTTTCGTTTCAACCCGCCAACGGTTCTTCCTAATTTTTTCAAATTCGATCGGTTCTTCTTTTGAGCTGATTTTTAGCGAATCAATGTGGCGTGCGTACTCACGAATCAGATACGAACCCGGAGTCCAAACCGCCATCATCAATTCCGTTGAATCATCGACGACTGGAACGGTGGCGGTAATTTTAAGATAGTGATTCTTGCTGTCGGCTAAATCTACCACGTAAGAAATGGGATCAATTGGTAACTCGTTTTCTTGCCCGATTGCGATATTTCCAAGGCCAACCCATAACAACAAAATCAAAAAAATATTGTTCATGCGAATCATTCGGTTTAGATCAGTCAAAAATTCTCAAACGAGATTGCCTTAATCCCATTCGGTAGAATCAGCCAACCTGTTGGTACGATTCTATCGATGCGGAATTTGACGATTGATAGACTTGCTGCTCGCCGAACAATGATTTACCGGCTTGATCACTGAATTACCCACGAAAATCGAAATTTCGGTGACGCAAGCCGATAACTTAATTCATGGCGAGTCCTCAAGTAATGGTAACATGCGGTTTGGGACCACAGCCGAATGAGTGCCGGAATTTGGCAGCTTCAAATCTCAAGATTCAAAGATATCCAGAAGTTGTCGCGTTTCATCGCAAAACATTGAGATTGATCGTTTTAAAAATGATATTCGACAGAACCGTTCATGGTTCGACTCCCGGCTTCATTACAGGATGGCAAAACGGAACGAGACGCCCGGCACTAGGTCAGTCGCTACCGGGATTAGCTACGGAAAACGAGACTTAATCTTTCCCTGTCCCAAATTCTTTCGGCCACTCTTTCCCCCGGGAGCCGGCAAAAAACGATATGGCGAACCTTGGGCTATTCTCCATTTTTTTGGCCGAACCAATGGCGATTCGTGTTTGTTCGCGTCGACTCACAGTTCCGCACACCTCGATGCTCCCGCCCGCCGAACTAAGAATCAAGGATAGGCTCTCAACCCCGGCTTCAGTTCTACGTTGGACGAATGTCTTGTATCTCGCTGTTATCGGATTCAAAATAGTTCTTTCACTCCGAGGATTTTTCATGACCAATCCCACTCAATATCGTTCCGTTCTTCTTTTTGGGCCGCCTGGAGCAGGCAAGGGAACCCAAGGGAAGATTCTCGGGTCGATTCCTGGCTTCTTCCATCTATCGGTTGGGGACGTGTTTCGTTCGATCGATATAGGATCTGAATTGGGTCAAGAAGTCTGTCAGTACACGGCCAAGGGAAAACTTGTCCCGGACGAACTGACCATCAAAATTTGGAAAAATGCGCTCGACGCCTACGTTGCTCTCTCTTGGTTTAAGCCGCGAGAGGATCTCCTTGTGCTCGACGGGATCCCACGAACGGTGCCTCAAACTGAATTAGTGGAAGGACACATTCAAATCGTCAAAGTGATTCATCTTCAAAGCAGTAACGTTGAAGATATGATCCTTCGGATGCAAAGACGTGCGATTCGTGAAAATCGTGCTGACGACGCCGACGAAAAAGTGATCCGAAAGCGATTCGAAGTTTATCGGGCACAAACCGAAGCCGTTTTAGATTGTTACCCCAAGGAAATGATTGCCGACATCGAAGCCAAGGGCTCCCCAGCCGAAGTGTTGCATGAAATTTTGCAAGCCTTGATTCCCATTCAAAACCAACACTTCACGCGGCAAAACTGACGACGGCACGGTTTTCAGTCGTCGGAAAAATTGCGGCCAAACTAGACCAGTCGCCATTCCGCCTGATAATTGAGCCCCAAGGTGATCAATTTTTGAAGCAATTGCTCGTATTCAATCCCGATACTGTGGGCCGATTCCGCGAAATCTTCGCCGTACGATAAGTTGGGATTTGGATTCGCTTCAATCACGAATACCTGACCGTCCTCCTGAAGACGTAGGTCAAGTCTTGCAAAACCACTTAAACTAAGCGCCTTGTAAACGCGTTTGCACAGTTTGATGATGCGGTTTTCGATTTCTGGTTCCAGCCCCGACGCTCGTGTCGTTTTGATACCAAGTTTCTCTTGGTAGGCAAGATCCCATTTGACTCTTGACGTTGCAATCTTCAGATCGGAATCTTCGGCGTTTTCAAAAAGCATTTCCCAAACAGGGAGCACCTTGAGTTGACGATTTCCGATGACGCCGACATAAAGTTCTCGACCCGAAATAAAAGTTTCCACCAACGCATCCGTTTCAGTCTCTTGATGGATGTAGTCGACCTGTTCTGCCAACTGGATATCGTCGTAAACCACTGACGCTTTGGAAATTCCAAGCGAAGCATCTTCAGACACCGATTTGATGAGTAATGGATAGGCAAACGAAGCAGGCTTACGGATTTTTTTACCCTGAGGCACCACGAAAAATCCGGGAGAACTGATGCGATGGTAAGACAGGATTTTTTTTGCCAGCGGTTTGTCTCGGGATAACAGCAAACCTCTTGGATTGCATCCAGTGTAATGTTGCTTCATCAACTCAAGGTAGCTGACAACGTGATGATCGTAGACGCCGATGCCGTGAAACTCTTCCAGCAGATTAAACCAAATATGAGGTTTGAATTCTTCGTATGCCCTTCTTAAATCTCCAAGATCATCATAGACGCCAAGCGGCAATACTTCGTGTCCCATGTGGCGAAGCGTCGATACCACGTCGAATTCCGTTTTCCATTCCAGGATTTCTGTTTCCGAATAGCCATCAAGGCTTTCTGGCGGAACGAGTGTCTCGTGCATTAGGACAAGCACGCGGAGCTTTTTCATCGAATTGGTGGCTTTCGGCTGTGTTTTCCCAAGATTGAGCGAAAACGCAATTCAAATGGATCACGAGTACTAGAAGCTGCTCAGCAGACTCTCATTTCAATTTTTTAGACGTTCCGGTGGCTAGGCAGGTAATCAAGACCGGCCGACCCGACTGGGTTTGGAGGTGGCAGCCATAGAATGGATCGGCGAACCGACTAAAGGGCAACCAGATGCTTTCGTTTCAGGTACTGAACCGTTTTGACCGGAAAAATTTTTAGGAAGGACTCCTTCAACTCCCTTTCATCTTTAGTCACATAAAGGTTCATCACCTTGCAGCGATCAATCATCTCCTTCAAAACCTGATTGATATTATATCGATACTCGCCGGTTTCTTGTGCAATCGCCTGACTGAAAATTGACCGGTTTTTCGTCAAAAAGCTGGCTGCAGACTTACATTTGCGAGTTTCGGGGAGATGGGCAAACAGTTTTTTCAAGTCGCGGTCGAACACGCTGGGCACATCAAGATCGTAAGGCCGGTGTTTTTCCGCGTAATGTTGTTCGAGTGTTTTGGTCATCCGGCTGGCAGGATCGACTCGTCTGCGACTTTGGTTGAGAGGTTTGCGGTGGGCGATTTCACGCATCAACTGGTCCACATACAGAAGTTTTTCGTACGCTTTCCAGCCTCGATACTGGCTTTTCCAGCGAGAACCGGGGGTTAGCCAAACCGCGAAGGTTTCAGCAAAGTCTTCGGCTGGATGACTTTGGGCGTACCATGGTTCCAAATGTTGAACGTAAGCTTTGCTCTGCGGTCGAGCTTGGTAGTAATCGGGGTAGGTATCGAAATAGTTACCAAATAGCTCTCGATATCCTTTTCTCCGATAAAGCTTAAAAGCAGAATCAATCGTATGGCCGGCTTCGTGACGCAGGATTTTCATGCACCACGCTCGGGTTCCGCCTTCAACTTCCAACATCATCTTGCGTTCCAAACGCATCAAACGCGGATGGCCCATGTAAAACGGGACCGCAATTCCGGGAATATCGTCAGGAGCATACCAATCGTTGCTGAACCACATGTGTGGTTTGAGCCGCAGGCTTTTCTGGGCTAACTCGGAATACAGGCGATCACGGCAGGCAGCGACCGGGCTGTGATCAAGATCCAATCGAAGATCGCAGATTCGCCATTTCAAAAGTTCCTCATTAGGCAATCCTCGCCAATCGACATCCGCCGATGCATGAGCACGTCCGATTTGCTGGCCAGCCACAAAAGCGGTTTGAGAAGGATTCGTTAACGACTTGGTCAGAGTTGGCATTAGTTTCAGGCCTGTCCGAAAGCTCTCTTTACTCTACGCTGGAGATTGTAAAAAGAAACCAAAAAATGGAAGCGTAAAAAACAAATTTTCGATTCATAAATACTTATTTATTATTCGTCCAAACTCCTTCCCTCGATTCAAGTTTTCGAAAAGAAATTCATGACAAAAAAGAAGGCTCGCCATCTACGAGATGACGAGCCTTCCATCGAGAAACACACAACTTGATTAGCAAGCTTTGAAAAGAAACTGGGAGGTCAGGTTTCTGTTTCCCGGGGAAGGAAACAGGGAGGGTTGAGAGTCGTTGAAAGGCTGGAAACCGACGGCTTCATTCGCTTCAATTCCACCGAGGACAGCCCTTGGGTTTAGCTTTCTATGGCCGGACGTTCGATCGTTGGATCGTAGCCGTCAAGAAAACTGGAAAGTGAGCGGTTTCGGTAGGGCTGTTGAAGCTTTCGAACGGCTTTAGATTCAATTTGCCGAACTCTTTCACGAGTCACCGAAAAGATCTTGCCGACTTCTTCGAGCGTGTAAGAATAACCGTCGGCCAAGCCATATCGGAGTCGCAAAATTTCACGCTCCCGATAGTTGAGATGTTCCATCGCTTCTTCGATGCGTGACTTTAAAGCGGCCTGATGGGTCTCGTAAAGTGGGTCGTCATCCCGGTGATCTTCGAGGAATTCGCCGAAATAGCTGTCATCATGATCGCCCACAGGCTGATCCAGAGAAAGAGGCGTTCGGGCCATTTTCATGATGATTCGGGTGTCTTCGAGAGACAGATTGGCTCGTTCAGCGGTCTCTTCAGGGGTCGGTTCTCGCCCCAATTCCTGTACCAAATCTCGCATGACGTTGCGAACTTTACTCATCGTGTCGATCATGTGAACCGGTACTCGGATCGTTCGGCTTTGATCTGCGATAGCACGGGTGATCGCCTGTCGGATCCACCAAGTTGCGTAGGTCGAAAATTTGTAACCCCGTTCATGTTCGAACTTGTCGACGGCTCGCATCAGGCCCGTGTTACCTTCTTGGATCAAGTCGAGGAAACTCAAACCACGATTCCGATATTTTTTAGCGATTGAAACCACCAGGCGAAGGTTGCCTGCCGACAAAATCCGCTTGGCTGCGTCTTGCCGTTGGTGCAATTGTCGAGTTTTAACGACACGTCGATTGAGGGTTGCTGGCGATTCGAAGGTTTGTTCCATCAAGTAGTGCAGTTCGGATCGGATTTCACCCAGGCTTCGTGAGCCGACGAACCCCGTTTCTTTGGCTTCTTCGATCTGAGCCATCAAATTTTGCATACGGGCGTTAATCTCTTCGAGCTGCTGGAACAACGGTTGAAGGCGACTGAATCGAAGATTGGATTCTTCAACCAATTTGACACATTTATTGCGGCGTTTGATCAATCGTTTCCATGCAGCTCGACGTTCCGACATTTTGTTGGTGGAACTAACTGCAAAGTAAAAGTCTTTCTTGTTTTCTTTCAGTAGATGCTTGAGGGTTTTCAGGTTGGGAGCCAAACGAAGCATAATCCGCGTTTTTTCTGCCTTGTTGGTGACAGATACTTCGATAGTTCGATCTAATCTTAGCTTTTTCTCGTAAACCTTCTGAAGAGCATCGACGGCTCCACGCAACATAAAATCGGTAGCCAACATGTTGTTTCGAAATGCGAATCGAGCTTCGTCTATCTTGATCGCTGCGTCGATTTCTTCTTCGCGAGACAGCAGTGGAATGCGTCCCATCTGCATGAGGTAAACACGGACTGGATCGTCGATCGCATTTTCAGAACGAGTTTCCGATTTCGTGACCTCTTTTTCGTTGGTGTCCTCTTTACCAAATCCGGTCTCCCGTTCGGTGGACTCAAGATTATCGACGTCGTGATCAAACTCGGCGTTTTGGGGCTGCTTCGTGCGTGGCATGTTGTGTCCTCAAGTTGGTGTTGTTTCTGCCACCACCAAACGCAGCCGAGATGCCAAACGCGAAAGCCCATCACGGGATCAGCGTTTTTTTCGGCGAAAAGCCCGCAATTTTGCAGGTTTTTCGACGATCCTATCGCTCTCTATGTTTCATTGGGTCAACACAATGTTGAAATAATTCACAGGCGTAGTTTGGCCAATGAAGTAAAAACGCAACATTGAGACACTGACTCCGATCAGACAGCAAATCGAATTGGCGGGGGATTTTTGACGGTTGTAAATTGGGGTTTCGCGACCGTAAAATTGCTAAGCTCGATTGAAGGCAAAAACGGGTTGGAACCTTGCGACGCGTTATCTGCCGAAAAAGTGCCACAAAAAAACCGACATCCCAAACAACCTTTATCATTCGTTTTTCCAGACACCCTTATGGCAGATCAAGACTATTACAAATTATTAGGAGTTTCCAAAACTGCCAGTGAGGATGAAATCCAGAAAGCCTATCGGAAAGCAGCCAGAAAATATCACCCTGACCTCCATGTTGACCAACCGGAGCGCGAAAAAGAAAAAACGAAGCAGCAATTTCAAAAAATCCAACAGGCCTACGACGTTCTCAGTGACCCTCAAAAACGTCAAATGTATGATCAATTGGGGCCCGGTTTCGAAAACATGAGCGGTGCTGGTGGAGGGAATCCATTTGGAGCAGGTTCCCCGTTTGGAAACGCCGGCGGGTTCGATTTTAGCCAAATTTTTGGCGGAGGCGGCGGTGGTGGTGCCGGAGGATTTGAAGAATTATTCCGTCAAATGGGCGGAGGTCCCGGAGGTGGAAACCAACGTCGAGCCCGACCCACCAAAGGACAAGACTTAGAACAAGAGATTACGGTTCCCTTTAATGTCTCCGTCCTCGGAGGATCTCATCACCTCAGTTTTCAACGACGCAATGGAAAAGTTGAAAATATTGATTTGAAAATCCCAGCGGGTATCGAATCAGGTAAAAAGATCCGCCTGCGTGGCCAGGGCGGCAAGGGTGGACAGGGCGGACCCGATGGAGACCTGTTGGTGATCGTCAAGGTCGCACCGCATCCTTCGTTTACTCGCAAAGGTCTGAACCTTCACGTCAATGTTCCCGTCACGTTGCTTGAAGCGATCGAGGGAGCCAAAATCGATGTACCGACGCCCTACGGTACCGTCTCGTTGACGGTGCCGCCAGGAAGTTCCAGCGGCAAATCCCTTCGCCTGAAGGGCATGGGGATCAAAGAAAAAAATCGCAGCGGAGATCTGTTTGCGATTCTTCAAATCGTAATCCCCAATCAAGCCAATCCAGAAGACATCGAACTTTTGAAACGATTGGGAGAAGAATGGAACATGGAAGAACCTCGTGGCGAACTCATCTGGTGATCCGATTGGATTGTAAATTTGCAGCCAACATGACCGATTTCAAATTCCCTAAAACGGACCGCCTGCTGAAAAAGAAAGAATTCGATCTGGTATATGCCAACGACGCATTTGCCGTGGATGATGTGTTGGTGGTTAAAGGGATTCACAACCGACTGGGGCGGGCCCGCCTGGGACTTTCGATCGGAAAAAAAGTTGGCAACGCCGTTGTGAGAAATCGCTGGAAAAGGTTGATCCGGGAATCTTTTCGGTTGCAAAAATCTGAATTTCCTTCGCTTGACATTGTTGTTCGGCCTCGCAAAGGATCCGTCTGCGATCCTACAGCCATTTTTAAATCCTTAAAGAAACTAGCGTGGCGATTGGATAAAAGGCTCGAGAGCAAACGATGAAATGGCTTTTAGCTTGCATCAAATTACCGTCCACGTTTATGATTTTAATGGTCCGGTTTTACCAAGTTTGCATCAGCCCGTTGTTGCCCGCTTCGTGCCGATACACACCGACGTGTAGCGCCTATTTCATTGAAGCGGTAAAAAAATACGGTGCGATTCGAGGAGGTTTTAAGGGCGTATGTCGAATCTGTCGCTGTCATCCATGGGGCGGTGAAGGTCACGATCCACCGTAGCCATCTGACGTTTACTCTGTCTTCAGCTAAACACGCGCTGATCGATTGCACGCCTAAGGTTACTCAAAATCATCAGCTGCAAAGCGTTGGCTTCCTGCTTCAAGCCATCCCTTGCCAAATGCCCATTCGCGGCATGCGGCTGATACGATCGTTTTTTTCGGACTCCACCGTTTCGATGAACGATTCCTGATTCAATTCAGCGGAAACAACTCTTAGTTTGTACTTCGAAGCTCGCAATAGGATCCGCCAGTAAGCTATCCTTAAAGGATTACTGGAAGTTGAGGGATCTCAAATTCAGGTTCCAGTTACAATAAGTCCGGATTTTCAATCATTAAGTTTCGGAACACTCATGCGAATTCCCAATCTCAATCTTCTGTTTCTTCTGACGGTTACAATTTCACTTGTAACTTCGACCGTTGACGCAGCGCCTGACGATGTCGGTGCTAACCAAAAGCTTTTTGACACGCTCCAGTTCAGATCAATCGGACCATATCGAGGCGGAAGGGCGGCGGCGACATGCGGCGTCCCAGGCAACCCAATGCTCTATTACATGGGTGCCGCCGGCGGTGGTGTTTGGAAAACGGAAGACGCAGGTTCAAGCTGGGAGAATATTTCCGATGGCTTTTTCGGTGGCACGATCGGAGCGATTGAAGTCTGTCCTTCCAATCCCAACATCATTTACGTTGGCGGAGGCGAGGTAACCGTTCGCGGGAATGTTTCGCACGGATACGGAATGTGGAAATCAGTGGATGCTGGGAAGACCTGGAACCAAATCGGTTTGGAGGACTCTCGGCGAATCCCCCGAGTTCGTGTCCATCCTGAAAATCCAGACATCGTTTACGCTGCTGTACTTGGCCATCTTTACGGTCCCAATCAACAGCGAGGCGTTTACAAAAGTATCGACGGGGGCGAAACCTGGAAACGAGTTCTATTCACCACCGAAGAAGCCGGCGCTGTTGATCTCATTCTTGATCCAAGCAATCCTTCGGTCGTTTATGCGACGACCTGGAAAATTTTGCGAACGCCGTACAGCCTGGAAAGTGGTGGTGAAGGATCGGGGATTTGGAAAAGCATGGACGGCGGTGAAACTTGGAACGAAATCACTCGTAACTCAGGACTACCTCAAGGCACGATCGGGATCAGTGGGATCACAGTTTCACCAGTTAACTCAGATCGCCTGTGGGCAATCATCGAAGCGGCCGACGGGGGACTTTTCAAAAGCGACAACGCAGGGGAGAGTTGGCAAAAAGTCAACGACGAACGAAAATTAAGGCAACGGGCTTGGTATTACACTCGCGTTTACGCTGGCCCCAATAACATCGATGAAGTCTACGTTCTTAATGTTCGATTCTGGAGATCAACCGACTCGGGTAAATCTTTTGGTTCGATCTCGACACCCCATGGCGACCATCACGATTTGTGGATTGCCCCAAACGACCCAGACCGCATGGCCATTGCCGACGACGGTGGAGTCCAGATTTCGTTCAATCGAGGGAAAACTTGGTCCACCTACCAAAATCAACCAACTGCTCAATTTTATCGAGTCACAACCGATAATCACTTTCCTTACCGAATTTACGGTGCCCAACAGGATAATTCTACCGTTCGGATCGCCAGCCGAACCGGCGGACGAAGCATCGGCGAGCGGGATTGGGAACCCACAGCCGGGGGAGAAAGTGGTCACATTGCTCCTGATCCGCTCGACCCAGAAATCGTTTACGGAGGGTCCTACGGTGGCTATTTGACGCGAATCAACCACCGCACTAGCGAAGTCCGGAACATTCATGTTTGGCCAGACAATCCGATGGGGCATGGAGCTGGCGATGGAAAATATCGTTTTCAGTGGAATTTTCCGATCCAGTTTTCGAAGCATGATCCGAAAGTGTTGTTGACCGCCGCGAATGTCCTGTTTCAATCAACCGATGGGGGACAGAAGTGGACGCAAATCAGTCCGGACCTGACTCGCAACGACCCTACCAAACTGGGTTCGTCTGGTGGTCCAATCACTCAAGACAATACCAGTGTCGAATACTATTGCACCATTTTTGCAGTGGCCGAATCCGTTTCCGAAGCAGGAGTCATATGGGCTGGGTCGGACGATGGTTTGATCCACGTGACACGAGATCGAGGAAAAAAATGGACCGATGTAACTCCGCCAGATTTACCCGAATGGGCCCAAATCAACTCGATTGAAGCCCACCCTACGGAAGCTGGCGGTCTGTATGTTGCAGCGACTCGTTATAAATTGGATGACTTTAAACCGTACCTTTTTAAGACTGTGGACTACGGAAAAACGTGGACCCAGATCACCGATGGCATCGATCGAAAACACTTTACAAGGGTGATTCGAGCCGATGCCGACCGTCCAGGATTGCTTTATGCTGGGACGGAATCGGGACTTTACGTGTCGATGGATGACGGAAAAAACTGGGAATCGTTTCAGTGCAATCTTCCTGTCGTTCCAATCACTGATTTGGCCGTCAAAGAAAAGGACTTGATTGTGGCCACACAAGGTCGATCGTTTTGGATCCTTGATGATCTTACAGTGCTGCATCAATGGAAACCCGAAATGGCCGATGACGAAATTTCCGCGTTTCAGTCACGTCCCGTCTATCGAATGAGAGGCGGCGGCAGCACGAGGCCAGGCCGAACTGCCGGACAAAATGTTCAAGGTGGAGTTCCAATCCGATTCCATTTAAAGGAAAAGCCGTCCGACAAAATGGTAACCCAAATCGAGATCACCAAATCTGGTAAGCCGGTTGTCACATTTAGCACTTCTCCAGACAAAAAAGCGAATGAGAAAAAATTAAATGTCCAACAAGGTTTCAATCAGGTGCGTTGGGACATGCGGTACCCAGGATCGGATACTTTTCAAGGTATGATCCTGTGGGGAGGTGGCACTCAGGGTCCGATGGCCGTGCCCGGTAAATACGAAGTTCGAATTAGCCAACACGACCCCAATGCCGAAAATGGATCGCAGACAAATTGTGAACTGAACACCGAGTTTGAAATCTTGAAAGATCCAAGATCGAGTTCTTCGATTCAGGACCTTCAGGCCCAGTTTGATTTCTTGATCAGCATTCGGGATAAACTTTCGACTGTGCATCGGGCTATCGAATCCATTCGAGATGTTCGCAGCCAACTCACATCTTTCAAATCGCGGATTGCCGATTCGAAAGAACATAAGAAATTGCATGACGAGGCTGATCAATTAGTAAATCAATTGACCAGCATTGAAGAACAGCTTTATCAAACCAAGAATCAAAGCCCGCAGGATCCGCTCAACTTCCCGATCCGATTGAATAATCGGCTGAGTGCTTTGGTGGGGGTAGCGGCGATGGGGGATTTCCGCCCCACCGACCAAGCGATCCAAGTGCGAGATACGCTGTTCGTCGAAATTGACGCCGAGTTGAAAAAATATCGCAAGGTGGTCAACAAACTTGTAGCTGACTTCAACAAGCTGGTTCAAAAATCGAAAGTTCCAACGATCTTCGTCGAATGAGTCTTCTCAGCGAACGAACGGTTTAAGCTTTTTGACACGAATCGACGATTCAATCTTGTGAAAAGATAAGGTATAGCCCAATTCACGCTTGCTGGCGACCATCGGTTGCTGATCGTGGTATTTAGACAGTAAGATTCGGTGTAATTCCTCTAAATTCTCGAAAATTCGATTCGATGGGGGAGGCTGAATTTTGGATTTGTCGGAAAATATAGCGAACACTACAATTATCCAAACCAGATTGTCAAACTGGATAATTTGTTCGGAAGATCTCCAACACCAAATATTCTAATCCTACATAAGGAGTCAATGTGGAAATCAAGGTAACTGCCAGACACGGCGAAATCAGCGAATCTGTTCAGGAAACGATGAAATCGAAGGCCGCCAAGTTACCGAGGTTTTTTGACCGGATGACGCGAATCGAGATGATTGCGGATTTGGAACACATTGACAATCCGAAAGTCGAGATCATTGTTTCGGCCGAAGAAACCAACGACTTTTTTGCATCGGACACTGGGAACAACGTCGTTGTCGCTCTGGATAGTGCCATCTCAAAAGTTGAACAACAGATTAAAAAACACAAAGAAAAACTACTTGGCAATCGCAATCGCGATCACAAAATGCCGGACGCCTAATTTGGCTCATAATTCCGGTTGCAGCCAGGAATCACTTAATTAAGGAACCATTCATGAAGTTTTCTGATTTTGTAAAAAAACCGGCTATCATTTCGTCGCTGGAGGCTACTGATAAAGGTGCCGTCATCCGCGAACTTGTAGCCAGTCTTTTGAAATCAGGAGAGCTTGCCGCTGAAAACGAAGAAAGCATTGTGGAAGCAATCCTGAAACGAGAAGAGCTTGGTAGCACCGGAATCGGGCGAGGAATCGCAGTTCCCCACACCAAGCACGCCAGCGTCAGCAAACCTGTCGGCACCGTCGGTGTGAGTCATACCGGAGTTGAATTCGAAAGTTTGGACAGGGAACCTGTACAGCTTTTCTTTATGTTGATTTCACCTCCTGATCAACCCAATGAACATCTGAAGGCGTTGGAATATATCTCCAAACAACTTCAGGACGAAACCTTCTGCAGATTTCTGAAGCAGTCCAAGACTTCTGACGACGTTCAGCAGATTTTGACAGAAGCGGACGACAACCAATTTGTCTCTTAATTTCACTGTTCATTGTTTTCACACCATCAATTTGCTCTTGATTGAGGCAATTTGAGCCAATGCCAGACTTTCTTCGATCTGAAAAAGTGACCATCAACAATCCGCAAGGCCTGCACATGAGGCCTGCGTATTTGTTTGCTGAAACTGCATCGAAATTTGAATGCAAAATCGAATTAGTCAAAGACGACATCCGAATCGATGGAAAAAGTGTTTTGTCGATTCTTACACTTGGCGCAACCCAGGGAACGGAAGTTCACGTGGAAGCCAATGGCTCAGATGCAAAAAATGCAATCAGCACACTGCAGGATCTTTTAACGTCTGGTTTTCCGGCCACCGCAGATCCTCAAAAATCCAATCCCTCTTAGGTTCCACAAAGTTAGAGGGAAGGGATGATCAGCATCGGATTGCGAACAAATCTGGAGTGAATTGAGGACTCCTCAGTTCAATGTTCACCCAAGCAAACATTCAATTGACGCAACAGGCTCGGCAGTGCCCCGACCGGGGTGCCCGAAGCCATTGTGTTTGCTCCGCCCTGTGCGAGGCCACTCAACATTGGGAAGTTTTCGAGTCCTTCCTTTTCCTCATTCTGACTCTTGTCGGTCCTGCCTTGATACCGACCCCAGCGTCAGTGCCGCAGCGATCCACTCCGGTCTTTCAGATTCCGGAACCGGGTCCACATATTTTTGGCCGGCCGACGCCAACCAATCGCACAACGTTCGCGACGAGCAACACGCAGTTTTTCGTGTTGCTCGTCCCCAAAACACATTTCTTGCCAGCCCTCGTGAATCCCGAGCATTCCGATGCTCAGCCGGTCACACAACGGGATTAGGCTTGTTGATAACACACATTCGGCGTCGATCACTACTCGGCCGCCTACAAAACAAGAACCAAAATGAAAAAACAAATGCTAATCAATGCATCGCAAGTCGAAGAGAATCGAATTGCGATCGTCGAGGACGGTCGACTTGAAGAACTATATGTCGAACGGGCCAGCCAGGAAAACTTTGTAGGCAACGTCTACAAAGGAAAAGTGGTGAACTTAGAACCGACAATCCAGGCGGTCTTTGTTGACTTTGGAGTGGGAAAAAATGGCTTCCTTCATATCAGCGACGTCGAGCCTCGTTACTTCCGGCAGGGTGGTTACGACCCCGACGAGATGCTTCGAAAAGAACGGGAAGCTGCGGCTCAGAATGGCCGAAATCGACGACCGTCCAACCATGGCGGATTCCGACCGCGAGTCAAACCACCCATTCAGGAAATTTTTAAGCGGGGTGACGAAGTTCTCGTCCAGGTCATCAAGGAAGGGATCGGCAACAAGGGCCCCACGCTTTCTACATACATCAGCATCCCCGGGAGATACCTCGTTTTAATGCCAGCTTTGGGGCGAATTGGTGTGTCCCGAAAAATTGAAGACGAGGACGAACGGAAAAAACTCAAAGAGTATCTTTATGATCTAAGTCCTCCCAAGGGTCTCGGATTTATCGTTCGAACTGCCGGAGCAGGCCGGTCTCGAAAGGAACTCTCAAGAGATTTGGCCTACTTGCTACGGTTATGGAAAGTCATTTCCAAAAGGGTCCAAAAACAATCCGCACCGGTAGATATCTACGAAGAAAGCGACATGATCATTCGCACAATTCGAGATATCGTGACCAGTGACATCGATTCCATCATGATCGACAACGAAGAGGCCTTTGAGCGGGCTCGCGAATTTTTAAAGTTAGTCATGCCTCGACAGGCCAGCAAGCTGCAACTTTACGAAGGCAAAGATCCTCTTTTTCATCAACACAAAATCGAACAGGAAATTGCCAAAATTCACGCTCGCGAAGTTCCGCTGCCCGACGGCGGTTCGATCGTAATTGACCAAACTGAGGCCCTGGTCGCGATCGACGTCAACAGTGGAAATTTCCGAACCGAAGATTCAGCAGAGGACTCAGCCTATCGCCTGAATCTTGCAGCTGCGAAAGAAATTTCGCGACAATTAAGGCTTCGAGACCTCGGTGGCGTCATCGTCAATGACTTTATAGATATGAGACGAGACAAACATCGACGTGGAGTTGAAAGAATGCTTCGCGATTCGATGAAAAGAGATCGGGCTCGGACCAAAATACTCCGGATCAGCCCCTTCGGTTTGATTGAAATGACTCGACAACGAGTCAAACCTGGCCTCAAGCGAAGCCTGTACAACGAATGTCCCTGTTGCAAAGGGCGTGGTACCGTCAAGACCGAAGAAAGCATGGCATTAGATGTGTTGCGGATGCTAATGTTAGCCACAGAAAAGAAACAAATTGACCACGTTTCGGTCCGCGTCAACGATAAGGTCTCGGCATATCTGAACAATCAGAAACGAGCGGAACTTGCCGAATTGGAAAACCGGGGCGGACTCAACATCCGCATCCTGGGAAGCGAAACCGTTTTCCCGGAACACCTTGAAATGGAATGCAAAGATGCCAACGGTCACGACGTCTCGATTCCTACTCCTAATTTAAATTAGGTCATGAGTCGCCTAGATTTTCAGGCCACTCATCGCATCAATCGACACGAAGCAAAACTAGAGATTCGCATTCGTTCGTGAGATTAATGGCCACCTACTTCTGGACTGCTTCATTGCTTTAGAACATTTTCAAGCAGAATCGTTTATAAAAAAAGACGGCCGATCAAAGGGAAAGGCCGTCTCTGTTTTTCGATCGCTGATAAACGATAGTAGGCGGTTCGACTAGAAGATTTCAAGTCGATCAAACAGCTCGATCAACTTATCCATCTTTCCGACCAATGCGAGTTTTTCAGCTTCTTTACCTGGCTCAAAGAAGAGTCGCCACATGTGTGCCCAATCGGTTGTCGGATTTGCACTGGAAGTTGGCGTTGCAAATCTGGCTGTCTTGAGGTGCCAGCCATATCGGTTGTCCAACGAACGTTCGAAGAACAGGATGTCATCGGGTCGAGTTTGTGTCCAACCACTTTCCGCCAGGAACTGATTCCAGAATGGTGAAAAGTCAGGGGCTACGGCGACGATGTTTTCTTCGCCCGCCCAATTATAGGCCATTTCACCGGGAACCTCGGTTCGGTAGAACGCGTTGCGAACTTCGTCGTTGGTATCCCAATCAGCAAAACGCATCTGACGTTCCAATTTGGTCTGAGTGATCAATTCACCGGTCTGTGGATCAATCGTGTTGAAGGTCACTTCAACAAGATCGTTGGAAGCCACTCGTTCACCTTGGGGTACTGTCAAGTCTTTGATAAGTACAATCGGTTCGATCGTCATCGTCGCCTTCAACAGTCGCGTGTTTTCATTCAGATCATGCAGCGGAGCAAGACCCTCGTTGATGACTTGAATTTCAGCATTGGTCCAACTGTTGTTACCGTTGCGTAATTCCAGTCGAGCATCGTCGGCGGTGCTATCGGTAAAATCGCCGAACGTGAATAGAAATCGGTCTTTGTCTTCGTTACCAAACAGGATGTCGGTTCCGCTGGTTCCACCGACCAACGAATCGTTTCCTGCATTGCCCAACAGGATGTCGTTTCCATCTTCACCGTAGACATCATCGTCGCCGTTGCCGGCAAAGATCGTATCGTTTCCAGAATTGCCGTGAAGTTCATCGTCACCATCACCGGCGTTGATCAGGTCGTCACCGTCTTCACCGAAGACCAAGTCATCACCTTCTTGACTGTAGAGCTCGTCCGCTCCGGTTCCGCCAAAGATGGTGTCATTACCAAAAGACCCAAAGATATCATCGTCCCCGGCAAGTCCGAAGAGTTGGTCGTTGTCTTCGTTTCCAATCAGGGCGTCATCGCCCTCGTTACCATAAATCTCATCTTCGCCGGCTCCGCCAAACATAATGTCATCGTCGAGGCCACCGATCATCACGTCATTGCCTTCGTGGCCAAACATACGGTCGGTGCCCGCTCCTCCATCCAAGAAGTCGTTGCCTGAATTTCCGAACAGAAAATCAAGCCCCTCATTCCCGATAAGCGAATCATCGCCTTCGTTGCCAAACAGGACATCATCACCAAGGCCACCTTCGAGTCGGTCGTTCCCTTCGTTGCCGACCAGGGTATCGTTCCCGCCATCACCAAAAATACTGTCAGTTCCGATGCTTCCTGAAGCAAAGTCATCTCCGGCTCCACCCCGGATCACATCGTCGCCTTCCTGGCCTTGAATATTATCGTTTCCGTCGTCTCCAAACAGAAAGTCGTTATGGGATCCACCAAGAATCAAGTCTTCGCCGGCGTCCCCATTGATCGTATCGTTACCGTCGAAACCCCACAGGTTATCGTTTCCTTCACCTCCTCGAAGGGTATCGTTTCCAGAATCTCCAACAAGTAAGTCATTCCCATCATTTCCGTCGATGATGTCGTCGCCCTCGTTACCGTACGCTTCGTCCGAGCCTGCGCCACCGGTCAAAGTGTCGTTGCCTTCATTGCCCCAAAGTCGGTCGTTGCCCGCTTCGCCGCGGAGATCGTCATTTCCATCCTGACCAAAAATGGCATCGTCACCATTTCCTCCCAGTGCAATATCGTCGCCGCCAAACATGTAGAACACGTCGTCGCCATCATTCCCTTCGGCGTAGTCGTTCCCCGTGTCGCCGAATAAAGTGTCGTCGCCAACACCCCCATAGAGGAAATCGTCACCAGATTCTCCAAACAGGTTATCCGATCCCTCTTCTCCGTAGATGAAGTCCACACCTTCGTTACCGTGAAGGCCATCGTTTCCAGCCCCTCCGTAAATGGTATCCTGACCGGCACCCCCGTTGAGTCGGTCGACGCCTGAGCCACCTCGAAGCGTGTCGTTTCCTTCATTCCCAAAGGCATTGGAGGCTAAACCGGTTTGGTTGGTAAATGTGTCGTCACCACCACCACCAATGAAAACGATCTCGTTGATGTCGCTTACCGGGATTGTCATATCCGTGGCACCCTGCATCTGAACCAAAGCGTCCGATGTTCCCGTCAGCGAAACCACACCAACGTCGTCGGCACTGTCACCCCGCATGGTCACAATGCCCGTACTTCCGTCGAACGAAATGGTTGCCAGCAAATTTCTTTGCTCCAAAGTCTGATACTTGGTGCCCCGGCATTGGGCGATCCGCTGATTCCGACGCTTGCTAACGGACGTTAAATGTCGGGTGACTTTTTCGACAAATCGAAGCATGGTGTATTCCTGAGAATCTGACTCTTTTTTCGAGTGAAAGCTAAAAATTAGTCCTACTATCCCGTTTTAGTTACGGCCCTGATCGCATGCAAACGTAACTATAAAATATGGAATGTTTTTGGGTTTTTTAGCTCCGTTTTTAACGGCAACACGGCGCGAGGCGGCCCAAGGGGAACTGGTTCGACCTGAAAAGAAGGCCTCATCGCTCAAATTCGACACCCTGATCCTGTTTTCGGTTCCAGCTAGCGGGCTGAAAAATGGAATTATCGACAAACTTCTCAAAATCCACACACGCCAACTGCCGATCACCAGAAAAGTGTGGTGATGTTCGATGATGCCATCAACAGCGACCCAGGGGGTGATCTCATCCCACTTTGGCCATTTTCATCCCCACCCGATTGGTTTTGTCTGTCCCGGCTGGTTTATTTACCGTAGACGTCAAAAATCCCGCAACTCCTTTCACTTGAAGTGTTTCGGCATGAAAAATCTCCATCCAATTCGGCGATTTCATCTCCTTCTGATAGCCACACTTGCAATGCTATCTGCCAATCTCTCGCCAGCTTCGCTTTTAGCCAATTCGGCTAACTGGATCTGGACACCCCAAAAATCAGTCGCCCCAGGTGGTTCGAAATCGCCGCTTGGCGAATGCTTTTTTCGAAAAAAGTTCACGCTAATCAAACCTGAAAAGGCGGAAATCGAATTTGTCGCCGGTGACCAGTATGAAATTTTCATCAATGGCCGCCTAGCAACTCGCGGCAATTCCTTTGGCAAGAAAAACAAACTCGATGTCATGCCTTGGGTAGTACCGGGTGTCAATCTGATCGCGGTCCGAGTGACTCACCTGGAAAGCCTGACACCAGGTCTTGCAATGACGTTTCGCGTCAAAGAAGAAAGCGAGAATCGCTGGCGAGGTCTGTCCACTGACCGAAGCTGGAAGACTCGCACCACATCCACTGACCAATGGAAGAGCACAAGCTACAACGATCTGGGATGGTTGGCCGCTCAGCCCATTGAAACATCGTCTACTGACATTGTCGAGGATCGAGCTGCGGAAAAGACTTCACCACTTCGCACCGACTTGACTAATTCGAAAGACATCAAAAAATCGAAAAATGTCGCCGACGCAAACTCACAGCAAGCACGGGCGCTTCCAACGAGTTCCTCCGCCCGGATGCCATCGAAGTTACCCGTCTCCCAAAACAGCCAGCCGAAAGTCAATCCAACTTCAGAATCTAGTAACAAAACAAACGACTTGGATTCGAAATTCAAGATCAACTCCGAGTTTTCAATCCAGAAGATTTTAACCCCCGAAGAAACGGGCTCATTGATTGCCATGGAGTTCAATGAGTTCGGAAAAATTATATTCGCCAAGGAAAATGGAGGCCTGATGATCGCGGATCCGTCGCTTCCACCTGGCGACGATAAAAGGATCCGTTTGCTATGTAGCGATGTCAAAAATTGCCAAGGGATCCTGCCATTGAATGGAAAGATTTACGTCACGGGTTCGGGACCTCAGGGGCAAGGACTCTACTGTTTGACCGATGCGGATCGGGACGGAATTTTTCAGGTCGATAAAAAACTGATTTCATTCTCAGGAAAGCCAGGAGAGCATGGCCCTCACGGAATTCAGTTGGGTCCTGATGGCATGCTCTACGTCGTGGTTGGAAATGGCAGTCAACTGGTCGAACCTTTTGCCAAAACGAGCCCTTACATCCATCATTACGAAGGGGACATGGTCCCACGCTACGAAGATCCCGGTGGACACGCGGTCGGAGTCAAAGCACCCGGTGGCACCGTCCTCAGATGCTCACTCGATGGTCAAAAAATCGAAAGGTTCGCCGGTGGTATTCGCAACGCCTACGACCTTGTATTCGACCAGTTTGGAGAACTTTTCATTCACGACAGTGATATGGAAGCCGACGCAGGGACTACCTGGTATCGGCCAACGTATGTTTTCCATGTTCCTGCCGGAGCTGAAATGGGTTGGCGAAGCGGGTGGGCCAAGTTCTCGCAATATCTTGTCGATCAAAATCCTGCGGCAGCTGATACGGGTCGTGGTTCACCGACTGGGTGTGTGCTTTACCAGCATCTCCAGTTTCCGCTTCGATACCAAAATTCGATATTTTTGGCGGATTGGTCCGAAGGCCGAATCCTGAATATCAAACCCGAAGTTTCGGGGGCTGGTTACACCGCAAAAACCGAAACCTTTTTGACCGGCAGACCACTCAATGTCGTCGATCTCGCCGTGGGTGAAGATGGCGGACTCTATTTTTGTACAGGCGGGCGGGGCACCGAGGGCGGAGTCTATCGGATCGTGTGGAATGGGGACGTTCCTGAAAACGTGATCAAGTTTTCCAGCGACCTTGAAAAGATCATTCGCCATCCACAGCCAAATTCTGCCTGGGCACGTTTGAACATTGCAAAACTTAAACAAACACTCGGCAACGAATGGAATCCTGCAATTGAAGGTGTTGCCTTGGAGCAACGAAATGAAGAGCAAATCCGAATCCGTGCCCTTCAACTGATGGTTCTCTATGGTCCGAGTCCCAATTCATCTGTCCTGGAAAAACTTGCCGAAGAAGAGTCTTTTCGGATTCGATGTCAGGTCGCTTTACTTTGCGGCCTCAAAGGAGATGCTCCGACCGCGAAACTGTTGAGAAGACTGCTCAACGATTCCCATCCGATGGTGCGACGAGTGTCAGGCGAAGCCATCGTTAGGCGAGGGATCCAGGTCCAGTTCGATGATTTGACCAAACTATTGGCTTCCAGCGATCGCGCGGAGGCCCTCATTGCAAGACGTTTACTGGAAAGAATCCCGGCCGGCCAGTGGGAAGAAAGGGTGATTCAAACCGACGACATCCGAATCTTTATCGAGGGTTCAGTTGCCTTGATGACCGCCCACCCCAACCTAAAACGGTCCTACCAAATTCTTGCCAAAGGAAGCCAGTGGATGGATGGCTTCATCAACGATTTCGACTTTGTCGACCTTCTGCGAACGATGCAACTCGCTTTGGTTCAAGGCAAAGTCGACGCCGAAAAAATCCCCGGCTTGACCATTCGCATCGGAAACGAGTTTCCGTCTGGCAACTCCACCATCAATCGCGAATTGGCCAGATTAATGGCATTTCTGAAGGTAGGAAATCTGAATGGCAGAATTCCTGAATACATGCAGTCGACTGAAGTCACCGATATGGATAAGGTTCATGTCGGAATGTATCTTCAGGCCTCTGCTAAGACACTAACGCCGGGAGCTCGACTTGCCATTCTGGATGCCCTCGAACAGGCCTTTAAAAAAGAAGGGGTGGGGGGAAGCTACAAGATTTATATTAGCCGAGCGATCGAAGATCTTAGTCGATCATTCACGGACCAAGAAGTAGCTCAGGTCCTTAAAAACGGAGATAGGTGGCCCAATGCGGTAGTTTCCGCCTTCTATCGATTGCCCAAGTCGATTGATGCGGCAACCATCGATGCCATTATCACCATGGATCAGCAAATTCGTCGATTAGAGGTGACCGACTCTGTCAATGCTCGCAACCGATTAGGAGTCATCGCGATTCTCGGTAGGAATGGCGATCAAGAATCGATGAATTATTTGCGCAATCTTTGGTTAGAGGAACCTGATCGGCGAAACGATATTGTCATTGGACTTGCCGAACAACCTGGCGAAGATAATTGGTCCTACCTTGTCAGCAGCCTACCGATTCTTGACGACTTGACGGCACAAGAAATCCTGAAAAAACTGGCAGAGGTCAAACGAAGGCCACGTGAATCGCGACACTATCGAGACGCCATCATGCTCGGCTATCGCCTTCGAGAAAGCGGAGCGATGGAGGCTATGAAGTTGTTGAAACACTGGACCAGTGAAGATCCAGCCGCTCGTTTAAGCGGATGGAAACCGAAGATGGACGCGTGGAAAACCTGGTTTGAGAAGCAGTGGCCCAAGACAGACCCAATCAAAGTTGCGACTTCCCAAGGGCCTGGTCGTCAGGGAAAATCGGTTGAACAGCTTTTGGCTAATTTTGAAAAGGGTGGGCTCGGAAGTAGTGCCCGCGGGAAGCATTTGTTTTTAACCGCTCAATGTGCTTCTTGTCACCAGATGGGAAACCTGGGGGAAGGCTCTGGGCCTGACCTCACCAATCTGGCCAACCGATTTTCGATCCGCGAAGTATTGGAATCGACGGTCAATCCATCGCAGGTCATATCAGATCGTTACGCTTCAAAAAAGATTTTAACGGTCGATGGTAATCAATTTAATGGGATGGCGGTCGAACAGGCTGATGGTTCCTACTTTGTGCTTCAGCAAGACGGTAGTCGAATCCGGATTGCAGCCGACGATATCGATGAGATCCAAGAGAGTAAAATTTCGGCGATGCCGAGTGGACTTCTTGACAACTTGACTGAGTCCGAAATCAAGGACCTGTTCGCATTCCTGATGGATTCAAGCAAAAATATGGCAGCCATGCCAGCTTTAAACAAAAAGAGTGTCGCGGCACGGAACTCTCGCACCAACTATTAGCGTTTCGTCCGAATCCCGGTAAAATTAAAGACAACTGGGGCTCAATTTTGGATGATCAGGAGTGAGTTTAGCATGAAATTTCAGTCCGACTCTGAAACGACGGTGCAAGACTTGAAAGAGTTGATGGCGGAGTTTGTTGCCGAAAGAGACTGGCAGCAATTTCATAGTCCGAAAAATCTCAGCATGTCGATCGCAATCGAGGCGGCAGAGCTGATGGAGCACTTTCAGTGGATTACGCACCAACAGTCTCGTGAACTAAAGCCAGATGCGGTTGCTGAAGTGAGCGAAGAGTTGGCCGACATCATCTGTTATGCCGTTAGCGTAGCTAACGAAATGGGAATCGATATCGCGTCTTGCATGTCCAACAAGATGAAAAAAAATCGTCTCAAATATCCCGCCGAAGAATTTAAGGGCCGATTCGGCCATAACGCCCCTCGTTCCTGACAACCGATTCTATCGATTTGCAGCTATGGCAAGTGGTGCCTGACTTACGAGTCTTTGCGATCCAACCGACTCACCGATGCGTGATACCAATCAAAGCCATAACGAATCGCAAGTCCACTAAAAATCACGGCGGCTCCCAACAAAGTTGTCCAGGTGGGAAACTGGTATTCGGGAGATCCATGCCAGGCAACATAAACCCAAACCGGAACCAACAGCGGCTCTAGCAGGGTAATGCCCGACGCTTCGTGGCTAGAAATGTATTGGACTGATTTTGCGAACAACACATACGGCAATCCCATCTGGAAGATGCCAAAGATTGCCAGATAAACGTATTGAGTTGAGGTAGGCGAAAATTCGGATCTCAAATAGATGGGTGCGAACAAACAAGCGGTAATCAAGTGATTTAAAAAGATCAACCAAGCAGCGTCATAGTCGCGTAAATAACGAAGCAGGATGACAACAGCTGCAAAACAGAACCCCGATCCCAAACCATAGAAAGTTCCTCGCACCGATGTTCCGCCTAACTCAGCCGAAAAGATGACTGCCAAGCCTACAACTGCGGAAGCCAATAGCCACCAGTCAGCCTGTTTGGGGACGTCCTTAAAAAATTTCCAACTAATCAAAAACACCCAGGCGGGCGAAGTGTACTGCAACCAAATCGCAACCGTGGATTCACACTGGACCAAGGCAGTCAAAAAGGTCCAGTTCATCAAAGCAAACACCAAAACCATCGGGATCAACTTCCACGTAAGTCTGGGTCTCCTTACCAGTGTCACTAGAATGATGGATGCGAATGCGGCTCGCCAAAACGCCAGCAAGAGGCCTCGATTTTCAGATGGCCAATTTTCAAAGATGGGGGCCTTCGCGAAAAACCCACTGGTACTCCATAAAACAGCGGCACCCAAGGCGAGAAGGCGACCTTTCCAGAGGTTAAGCTTAGTTGGATGATCTGACGCCACGACACTTCCGGTTGACTGGACCTTGCGAAAACCAAACTCGGATCCATCTGCAAATCGAACGAGATCACCGACTGACAAATGCGCAGCAGCGAACAATGTTGCTGGGTAGAAAAAATGAGCACTTTCAAGTGCTATCACACGAAGCGTCGTGTCAGAGATCGACTACTTTTTGCGGTGTCGAATTTTCGCTCGCATACGCCGTTTTTTCCGGCCAATTTTGCGGCGACCTTTACCCGTTTTCTTGGTTCCCACTCAAATACCTTTCCAAATATCTTCTAAACAAACCCACATATTACAAATAGATATCGGCACTCGCAAGGCAAAAAATGCGAACGAAACTGCCTCACAACGGCAACTTGATAGACTTCGAAACACTTATGTGATTCGTTGATCGGATCGACTTGAAGAACCCTGATCGTCGATTGACGAATGATCGCCCAGAACAAAACTGACAGCAAATCCAAGCAAGACCCAACCCCCAATCAGGACCGCAGCGAACGCAAGCCCTTGCGCGATCATGTAATCAGCGGATCGATAAGTCATAAATACGCAGGCCGAGAAAAACAAAATCGGCAGAATTGGATAGAAAGGAATCTGGTAACCCTGAAATTGGCCGTCCGTCTTGATTCGTAAGACGATCAACGCGATCACGGTGAACCCAAGGAACAACCAAAAGTAGGGTGCGTTCGCGTTGGCCAGTTTTTCAAAACCATCTTCGGTGCTGCCAAAGAACAATACAAATATTTCGGTCACCAAGGCCTGCAGAACAATGGCCCGCCAAAATCCTTTTCCTGTTGGATCACCGGCCAACCATTTAAGCCTAGGATAATCTTTGCCAGTGGCCCAATAAATTCTGGGGCTGGTAAAAATCATCCCGTTCATGGCTCCCAAACAGGAAAGGCAAACCAGCAACGATACGATTCGGTTGCCAGCTACGCCGAAACTTTGCTGCATCAGAACAGCTGGTGCATTGCCGAAGCTTTGACCAATTTGCTGCATCTTCTCGAACCCCAGTCCGTACAGCAGTGCCACATTAAAAGTCAGATAGATCAGAACAACGATGCTCGTGCCGATCACAAGCGACCCAAACAGATTGCGACTGGAGTCTTTCACTTCATTGGCCACAAATGCGATATCATTCCAGCCCCCAAAGGCAAACATCACAAAAACCATACAAAACCAAAACCATTGAAACCCCAAGGGCTCGGTGGGGGCTTCGTCGCTGACATCTAGTGCGTTCGTTTCTTCAGGCAGGATATCGACTGGATCCGATTCCGAATCTGAATCTGAATCTGCCGAAACAAGGTCTGCTATTGATTGGTCTGTCCTGTCGGTTTTCGCTGAATCAGAAACCAGGAAGGCTGCTAAAATTACCAAAAAAATGCCAGCCACTTTGCCAACTGTCAGAATATTTTGAGTCAACTTACCGGCCTGAAGACCAAACAAGTTGATGGCCGTTGTTAAACCAATCGCTGCGGTAGCGATGCCAACTCGAGTGGCCATTGGAGAGCCATCCCAAAATTCGGGAAAAGCACCGTACAGAAATTCTGCACAAATAAACGCCATCGTCCCGATATTGCACGGGCGGATGACCCAAAAAGAACACCACGAAAAAGCAAATCCGAACTTTTGGTGGTACGCCCGCTTAAGATAACCGTAGTCACCGCCAGAATCAGGATAAGTCGTTGTCAACTCGGCAAAGCAGAGGGCCCCGGCAAGTGCCACAAAACCTCCCACGATCCAGACCGTAAATAACCAAAACAAATCCGGTACGTTGGCGGCTACCGCAGATGGGATTTTGAAGATTCCCGCCCCAATGATGGTCCCAACAATGATGCAAACGCAGTCAAACAGATTTAAAGTTCGATTTGAACGATTTGAATTAAGTGGATCTACAGTCACTTGTCTGACAATCGGTTACGTGTTGGTTGCAAGCTCATTATTGTGAATCATTTCATCGAAGCGAATAAGCTGACTCCAGATTCTGTGTCGAATTTGGCACTGAACCATTCTCGCCCTAACTTTGGTAACGAGATCCTGAATTCCTCGACCGTCGCTATATCCGTTTTTATGCCGGGGTTGTAGAATATCGCTGATCGTTTTATTCGCACTTCACTTAGTAGGGATCCAAAGCTGTTTGCTGTTTGAATAGCACGGGCATCCGCATCAATCAAATTTTAAAGGATTCAATGGCAAAAGAAGAAGCATTTGAAGTCGACGGCACGGTAACCCAAGCCTTGGCTAACACTCGGTTCAGGGTAGAGCTTGAAACAGGAGACGAAGTTTTAGCGCACGTCGCCGGGCGGATGAGGAAGCACTTCATTCGTATCGTTCCCGGAGACAAGGTTCGTGTTGAACTGTCCCCCTACGACCTCACGAAAGGTCGGATCGTATACCGAGAACGATAATTTGACGTCGAGCGGGCTTTTCGGCCTTGAATTGCCTACCGAATGACTCACGTCAATTGGCTCTGTCCCAAAAAAACCGGCAAATAAGCATTTCTCGCTTCTTACCGCCCGACGAAAGTTCGGGCAAAACGAATGCTTTCTTTTCAGAGCTTTAATGGATCTGTCTAGAGTATCAGTTGGTGGAATTCCCGCTTCAATGCGGAAACAGACGCATCGTGTCGGTGAACCCCCCCATCGGATGATCTCCTAAGTCAAAATCAAAAATGGTTTGGGTGGTTGAACTTTCTGGTGCCCTTCACTCCGCGTCTTTCATTACAAAACCAAAACTACTTGAGTTCGTGTGGGGTAAAGCTTGAACAGGGGTTGTTCAAAACCCCATTTTTTATGGCCCATTTCCTCTTTTAAACAAAGCAACCTTTGCATCTGGCGAGGAATTTGGACAATCTTGGTTCGCCCTCTGCAAAACGATGAACTGGGTGTTAAAAGACTCAACCTAACTGGAGACAATTGTGAATCTTTATTGCAAATGCAAGACATTTGTTGCGATGATGATCGTCGGATTGATGACGACGATTCCCCTTGCCAAGGTGCATGCCCAAGCTGCACCTGAACCCGTCGCCATCATTTCGGTGGCCAACATCAAAAAGCAACAGGCGGACGTCAAGTATATCCTTGAAGCGGCTGGTTTCGGCCAGTTGAATTTCATGGTCAAAACCTTCCTAAAAGGTTACACCAACGGTATCGATGACAAGCAACCCGCCGGCGTCATGGTTTACTTCGATGAAGACTCGGTTCCCGGATTCCTTGGATTCGCTCCCGTCGAAGACATGGAAGAAGTTTTAGACGTTTTGGCGACTGCTGCTCAGATCGACGAAGGGGATGATTCTACTGCGGTCATCTTTGACGATGGTACCGAAGTCATCATGAAGGAATCCAACGGATTCGCTTTCTTTTCCAATGTTGAAAAGACCCTCGACAGCCTTCCTGATACTCCTGTCGACATGCTTGGCGACCTTCCTTCCAGATTCAACCTTTCCGCTCAGGTATTCGCACAACGAATTCCTCCGTCCATGCGGGATCAGGTCATCCAAACGATCAAAGATAGCGCCCAGATGACCTTGGACAACATGGAAGAAAATGCCATCAATGAACTCCAGCGTAAAAACCTGGAGAACCAGATGGCTCAACTTGAAGAGGCCATGAACGAGACCGATTCAATTATGTTCGGAATGTCGGTAGACCCGAAAGGGAAAAGGCTGTTGGCGGAAGTTGAGTTCACAGCAATGGAGGGCACTAAGTTAGCCAAAAATATCGCCGCTTCGAAATCCGAACAACCTTCTCGATTTACCGGATTTTTGATGGATGGTGCGTTTATGACCGCCAATCAGTGCACTCGATTGGGTGAGGATGAAGCCAAAAGCTACACCGACATGCTTGATTCTTTTCAGGCATCTGCACTGGAAGAACTTAAAGAAGAAGATCTGTCCGATGCCGAATTGGATACTGTTGAAAATGCGATCAGCAGCATGATGGATGTCATGAAAGAAACCATGGCTGAAGGAGTGGTCGATTCCGGCGCTGTGATCATGTTGAACGAAGGCGAAGTCAATTTTGCAGCCGGCCTTCAAGTTGCCAATCCCAAGAAACTGGAAGACACCGTCAAAGAATTATCTCAATTGGCCGAAGAAAAAATGGGCGGCGAACTTGAGATCAATTTAAATTCGGGATCCCATAAGGACGTCACCTTCCATCAGTTCACTGTACAGATCCCTGATGACGAAGAAGAAATGCGTAATGCGATCGGAGACCAACTGGAATTGATCGTAGGCGTCGGCAAAAAGGAAATCTATTTGGGTGGTGGAAGCAATCCACTTCCGTTGATCAAAAAAGCGATGGATTCGACTGAGATGGCCAAGGAAATGGTCCAGTATAATTTCTATATTGCTCCGCTGCTTGATTTTGCTGCCAAGCAGGAAGGCGATCCTACGGTTGATGCGATGGCCAAAGCGATTAAAGAGTCAGGCAATGACAGAATTAGCATCACTTCTGATTTGATCGACAACGGCATTCGGATGGAATTCGAACTTCAGGACGGAATCCTTGGATTGATCAACGTCGGCTATCAAGCGATGCAGGGCGGGTTCAACGACGATTTTTAATCGAACTTTTGACCCAACAAATACCTAGATTTCTAAAGGTCATTAAAGTCAACTCATTTGTATCAAAGGCGGTCTCATCGCGAGGCTGCCTTTTTTGCGCGCTCATCAAAGAACAGGAACCGGGCCTAACGGCCAACGGCTGATGCGCGTTTATTTCATCAGCCGTTTTGGCGTCAGTTAGCCACGGTTTCGTCGTATCAGCCGTTTTGGTTTTGCCACCGGTCGATCCACGCACGCAGTATTAGCCGTTTTGGCGTTAGCCACGGTTTCATATCAACACAGAGCCCTACCGACAGGTCGCAATGTTTGCTAACAAACGATGATTGGCAACTTCTGCCACGGATTCAATTAGCCGATCACTGAGCTTAAGGCTGAATACCAATTGGAGTCGGGGCCGGGGCTGGAATCACACCTGCCGGAGTCGAACCCGGAATGGTACCGGGAGCAGGGCTGTACAAAGGTGCCGAATTGTATACTGGAGCGGCATTGGGAACGTATCCAGGAGCCACGTTATAACCACCGACTCCGTAGTTGTAGCCATTTCCGTAGTTGTAGCCATTTCCATAACCGTATCCTGGGCCATAGTTGTAGCCGTTGCCATAGTTGTAGCCGTTACCAACTCCGTACGGATTGGCTGAACTGTTGTTATAGAATGCTTGCTCGAAAGTATTGTCGAGCTGACGGATGCCTTTGCGGAATTCCTGTGCTGCGGCAGCAAGGAACTTACCTTCGCCAAAATACTCTCGCCAACCACGGGTTGTGTAAGGGCAACCCATTGCCTGCCACTGTTCAAAAGTAATACCGCGAGAAGCACATGGACTTTTAGCGTAAGCGGCCTGGCACGCTACACATCCACCAACACCACCACCGCAAGAAGGACAATTACCGAACCCATAAAACATCGGTTCTTGCTGAACCATCGGTTGGGACGTGGTGATACCTCGTCGATAGGCGACCTCGTTAGCGTAGTGCGAAAGCCAGCCGATGGTTTCCGAAGATACCATTGTAAAATCCAGAATGTCCGACGGGGCATCCATGAATTCACCGGTGCTGGACATCGTAGGACCATCGCCCACGTTGATACCGATCAAACCGACTCCATCGACACCTGCTGCGAGGACACCGTAGCTCCCGTTGGGAACGCCGCTAAATTCGAACACGCCAAAATTGTCGGTTGTGGTCGAAGCAACGACACTGTCTTGTTCCAATAACATCACTTTGGTCGTACGTACATCCACAGGTCGTCCGTCATCTGAATTCATTTGATGAATTCGCCCGATCAGTTTTCCGTCAGCAGTTCGAGCGACTTGGTGACTGGAGATCGAAGTTGCCGGTGCTGCATTGGGCGCATTTCGCAACAATCCCTGCAAACCGTAAAGGGAAGGAGGATCATCGCGGCCTTCGGGAGTCGCGTAGGTTTCCAGCACTCGGTAGCTCACCTGGGTAGAAAAATGCCGAATCCAATCCGTGTTGATCGAAGTCTTATTCTGAAAAGCCGTCACCATAACGTCGCTGGGAATCATGCTTGGCGAGTTGGCGTTGTGAGCAAGGATATTCAACCCGAAAGCGAAAAACCCTTCGTTACCCCAGCCGACCATCGCGTAGTTACCCTGACGCACATTGTTGAACTCAAACCGCCCCGATTCGTTGACCGCAGACTGCTTGATCAATCGACCTTTGTTCATCAAATAAACATTCATTCCTTTGATGGTGGCCGCTCCAGCCGTCGCTACGGTACCGGTAAGCTGTCCATTGGCATCTACCATCGCCCAATTTCGACGTAGCTGATTGGAAAGCCGGGCTTTCCCAGTTCCCAACGATGCCTCCTGCCACCCGGCATATCGCGGGTCAATTCGGTTGCCCCGATCGCTGCCGGATACATTATCTTGAGGTGAAACAAAAGGTACGGCGGGGGCTCGATCTTCCGCCGGCCGAATCACGTCTTGAGCATCCACATGGTCCGCTGGCAAGCATATAAACGTCGCAAATAGGAGGGCCAATGGAATAAGTTGCTGTTTTTTCATGGTTCTTCTTTTTTGATTGACCAGTTAACGAAGAGCGGGAATCAAATTTTCCCGCCTTAGTTTTGCATCCATGCAACGTCGGAGTTCGACCCTTCTCGGCATCGACTTTCAAAGATGCAGACCGGAACGGAAGTCTGCTTTTTGACCATAATCAAGAAATTGGGATCCGCTTAATCCAAACCTGAATCCATTGTGGATTTCGAAGACCTTTTTGCGGTTTTGGATTTTTCGGTTCGAACGTTAGCGAAGACTTATGTTCACCAGTCCAGCAAGGTAAAACAATCAGGCAATTCCGATTTTATCGCTGCCACCGATTCGGAGAATTGCTTCATCGGCAAAATCAAGCCATCAATTCAATAGCTCTCGAATCTCATAAACTTCTTTTTTCAATTCGTCTACCGTGCAACGTAGATTGGCAACTTCCTGTTTCAACGCCTCTAGATCTTGAGTCGATTTTAAATTCGACGGCTCCCTCGATGGTGTCGGAGACGCTGACCTGGTACCGCCGCTGCCAACTTGTTTCCGAATTTGATCCACCTCTCCGTCAGGATACAGGTTGTGCGTTACCATCTGTCCTCGTCCGGGAGGCGTTAGTTCCACGACCAAATTTTTTTGAAGCAGGCTTTCAAAAACAGGTCTTAAGCCGGTCAACCCTTCAATTCGATCCATTCGGGACGCCCGGGCTCGCAAATCTCCCATCGTTTGTTCGCCTCGTAATAGTAACTCGGCCAGAACCGACAACTCGACCTGCTTTACATCTAACCATTCGTAAAGCTGGTGTTTGTATTTGGGAACACGCCCCCCTGAATGCACTTCGATGACCGCTCCCAAAGCCCGCAGTTCGTAAAGCACATCTTCCACTTCGTGTTCCTCAAGACTCATTTGAGGTGAGCGGTTACTTTTTTGGTTGGCTCCATTTTTGATGGCGTTAAGTGACATGGGATAGATGTCTGGCGTTGTTTTTGATTTTTCAACCAACACCCCCACGACCCGGCGCTGGACCGATGTGAGCGGTTTCCACTGAACATCCGGAGATTCCTGATCACTTGATTTCGACGATTCTGAATTCAAATCTTGATCGCTATCCACTTGCCGACCTTCCTGATAATGAGACACCTTGTTGATTTTCAGGATCGAGAGGAAACTGTCAAATATGAAGGACCCAAATTTTGTTTTAGAAATCATTACCGGGAAACGCAAAGGTCTCGTCGCCGCATTAATTCGTTTCGGGCTAGTCTGCCTGGAACCAGCGTATCGGATCGCAATTAAGTTTCGAAATCGTAAATACGACATTGCCATTTCCGCGTATGATGAATCCGTAGTTCATTTTGCCGAAGTTCCGGTTGTCTCGGTCGGAAACCTAACAACCGGCGGTACGGGAAAAACACCTTTTGTGATTTGGTTGGCAAGAATCCTTCGCGAACGAAACCTCAGGGTTGCCCTGATCAGCCGAGGGTACGGAGCGGTTGAAGCGGGTCGAAATGATGAAGCCAGAGAAATTGAACATCGTCTGACTGACGTGCCGCACCTTCAAGATCCTGATCGCTCCAGGATGGCAGCGATTGCGGTCGAAGAACTTGAAAGCCAAATTCTTGTTCTCGATGACGGCTTTCAACATCGCCAGTTAGCCCGCGATATCGATATCGTACTAATCGATGCCACCTGTCCGTTCGGTCACGAACACCTTTTGCCACGAGGACTACTAAGAGAACCGCTTGAATCTTTAAAGCGGGCGGATTTGGTCGTCATCAATCGAATCAATCTGGTTCCAATTGAAACGGTGGAAAAAATACGGGAACGAATCGCTGAGTTTACCGAATTCCGCCGAATCGGCACCTCAGAGATCATTCCACAAAACTGGCTACAATTCAGCGGTCGCCGATTCGAACTTGACCATCTTACAGGAAAGCGAATTTTAATGGTTTGCGGGATTGGGAACCCGGACAACTTTAGACAGACTCTGATCCAGATCGGGCTCGATGTCATTCAACAAAAAATTTTTCCAGATCACCACGCATTTTCCCGAGACGATATGAATGATCTCGGAAAACTTGCAAAATCTTCTACCGTCGACGCCATCGTATGCACGCATAAAGACCTCGTCAAAATCGGGGTCGATATCGTCGCGGAACTTCCCGTTTATGCGGTGTTGATTACCGTCGAACTGAACGAAGGTAAAGAATTGTTGGATCAATTGATCGACGAAGCTTGCGAAAAAATTTCATCGCAATGAAATTGCGGTCCACTGCTGATCCAACTTTTAAGCGATAAAGCCGGTTACGTCCCAATCCGAAAGTTGAACTACTGATTCGAATCCGAATTTTTTACCGGTAGGAACTCGTCAAGGAACAGCCCCCAATAATTCGTAATCAGTCTTCGGCAGCGGTCGAGCGTGTTCTTGCGAGCCAGAAGTGGCCCGGTACTGGCGAGGATCTGAGTCACCGCTTTGGCATCATTCCCATCAAACCAGCGATCAAAGATCTCTACTTGATCTACAAAAACTCGCCCTGGACCCATCAAATCGAGCCCAACTCTTAATCGAGTTTCAGGGTTGGCGGGAACGTCATCAAAGTGGACGGCAAATCGCTTCCAATTACCTTCCAATTGATTCGTTTCTGGTTGCGGAGACAAACTGCCGATCGATCCAAAACGATAATATTCTGTTGGCGAGTTCTGAGCTTCGACCGAAAGTCGAATCGGAGGTTGACGATCAGGTGAATCTGTTTTCAACCAAACCGACAACGATAGTCTTCCTGTGACGGGAGCCGGAAAAGGATTGCTCCGAACCCAGACAGGGCCGTTGGACGAATTCTCCATCAACAAAGATAGATTGGCGGTATCATCTTCACCGAAAGCAGGTGTTTCAGTGACCGTTACCTGATCTTTGGCTTGTTCCCCCCGATCCCATCCAAACGATTCAATCTCGCCTTCATTTTCAAAGTCGGGATTATTGAGCCCTTCGAGAGTGCCAGAATTTTGCGAATCAATCAGTTTTGCCTGCAGCGCGTAAATCTGCTTGCGAATTACCTGTTCCGCTTCAGCGGGGAATTCAAAATCGAAATCGGCGATTCCTTCGATCCCACTTTCTGAAAATCCACCGACCAACCCGAAAGGCTCGATTTCTATTTCTAGGGGAACGAGTTGTAGTTTCCCTGTGGACGCCTGATTGATGGAATTTTTTCTGACAAATTGAACCGATGAAAGAGATGAAAGATGAAAACCTGACAAATCGTTGGTTTGAGCCCACAGCTTGACCTTAACCGGCCAGGGAGAAGAATTCACGGCGTAAAACCAATAACTTGATTCTTGTTTCAGCTGCCTGACGACCACCGGAAATTCATCCGCAGGCTGCCAAGTGCCGGAATGGATGTCTTCGAATTTGGCATCGGGAAGCTGGTTGAAGACTTTAAAAAACGCGTCGGTTTCTGAATGACGACCAGACGACAGGATCCACCCTCCATCCACCAACAACCGACTGTCACGCTGGTGTATCGTTTCAGCAAATCGCTGACGGAGGAATTTCCCCAAAGGTTGCATCGGTTGTAGCCGCAACAATTGTGAGTGCTGAGTGCCGAATGGGCTCTGCTGTTGCAACTGCTCGAAATGAGCCCATGAAGCTCTGGTCAACAATAGCTCGCCTGATATTTCTGGATCTGAAAAATACTGTCGGACCCTTTCCGAATTTCGAGCGGTCACGTCATATTTTCGCTGGACCAACGACTCGTCCGGAGCGATCCGAGTAGGATTCAGAAAAACCGTATGGTTGGAAGTTCCGTCTAGTTTCATTCCTTGAATGAGTCGTCGTTGAAATCCAACTGACTTCATGACGTCAGAGAATTCTGACTTCTCGCCAATCGACGGAGCCATTGCGTTGGACAATTCCTCATGCTGGTAAAAATCGAGCGGGGCAACAAAGAGCTTGCCGCCAGGTACTTTGCTGCTTATTTCGGACGCAAGTTGTTCGTACCATGTCGTTAACCTTTCTGCTCGCCAGTGAAACCATTCTTCTCGAAATTGACTCATGATCAATTCTCGCATCTTCGGTTCCGAATTGGGTAATTGATCTAGCCCGATTTTGGTGAGTAGAAATCGTCGCAGTGTCTGTTCATCATAAATCCAGAATCTGCCCGGAAGCATCGTATAGCTTTGCCCGTGACAGGTAATGCCAATTCCACTCAATGCCACCCTGTCCTGGTACCGGTCCAAAAATTCCCGCACCAATTCGGCGACTTCGTGATTGACATTTTGGTCCAGCGGGTTGTAAATCGGCAGGCCAGAGACGTCTTGACCGTTCACCAAATCTCCGGACGAACTGACAATCCCAGCCGCAGATTTCTCAGAGGTACCTCGCTCAAGATTGGGTAACGTAAATGACAGGTCGAAAACAGGTACCAATTCCAACCCTTCCCGTTCAAACATCCTCAACAGCAGTTCTAACACGTCCTTTCGAATCGGGTCCTCTCCGTTTCCTACTGACATGCCGTTATCAAATCGTTGCGTTGGACGAATCAGGTCACTCGGATAGATCGAACCTCCGTCGCGAGCGACGGTTAACAACGCTCCTTTATATTTTTGCGATTTCAAGAACTTGATAAATCGTTTGGCACCCTCGTAAAAAAAGGACCAATCGTGCCGAGAAGCTTCCGAATCATGCTGTTGCGTCAGCACGACTCCAAAGTCTTGGGCAAAAAGTGGAGACTCGTAAAATGCCATTTTACGGCGGGTTGGTTTTCGAGCGTCATAGGTTTCGCCTGATTCCGAATCGTGAATTCCAACTGAAACTTCAACTTCACCAACGACAACGCTCGATTCTGCATGGCGGTTGGACACAAGAAGATAGGGACGTCGCGATTTTGGCCAAACCAACATCTGATGCCGTTGATTGACGCCAAGGTATTCATCTTTTACAAGAGAGTAGGGCAGGTAAACGCCAGAATCGAAACCGTAAACGGGAATCTGCCCCTCAGAATCTGGCTCAAGCAGACTACAGCCCATCGCAATTTGATTTTGCCCGATAAAATTAACACCCAACGTGTGTGGCTTGCCGGGGCTTTCAATTTCGATCGGAATCGCAACCCATCCTCCCGGCTTCAATTCGAGCATCGACGTCCCGTTACGCTCAACCTTCTGACAGGATTTGTTCATGAGGACGTTGGACCGTTGGTCCCTTGACCATCTTTGAAACTGCCTCCACCGCGACGGCGGCTCGTTGGTTTGAATTGGAGAAAATCGACGAACTTGTGAGGGCCCCGCAATGCCGGGGTCCTCGATTTGAACGCGATTGGAGACGACAGGAAATTGCAGTTTTCGTGACACCGATTGTTGACGGTTACCGAATCCGTTGCGAAACCAAACAGGTTCCAATTTGAATTCGAATTCGTAAACTCCCTCTGCCGACGGTGCCACAGTTGAAATTAAAATTGGCGGAGTGCTTCCTGACTCGTCCAAGTACACGAGTTGGTTAGAACTAAAGAACTTCCGCTCGGGATTCTCAACCGAGTAACCTTCTATTCGTAGTCTTGCTTTGCCAGCGGACTGTCCAGTCCAGTTTGGGTAGACCTGTATTGGAAACGCTTCTCCCGGTTCCATTACGACATGCGAACGCCCTAAATCCAACCTTAGCGAATCTCCGGGACACCTCGAAAAAGTGCACCGGTTCCCACTAACGTCCAAGATCGCTGTTCTTGATTGCTCCACAAGTTCCAAGAAGGAATAGGAAGCTTCATAATTTAAGGTCGAATCTTCTTTGGATTTGAGACGGATTGTAATCCGACTCTCTTGACCGGTGACCCAAAAATCGAATCCGGCATAACCAGTCGCTGACCTTTTTTGCAAACGAATGGCATCTCCGATTTGCAGAACATCACAGTTCGCTTGTTTTTCCGAAGACAACACTTGGGGGTTGTTGATTTTTCCACCTGAGACAAGAACCTCGCCCTGCCAAGTTCTGAGATCGCCTCCACCGATCCAGACTCGTACTTGAATGGCCTGTTGTCCCGAATTCGAATCCTGAGCCAACAAAGCAGCAGCACCCTGGGCCGAAAATCCAAAATCGCCCAGACCAGAACAAAAAATAGCAAAAAGAAACGCATACAGGCCCCAAGCCATTCGTTTATCTAACAAACCAATGGTGAACGCCGACTTCATAATGCGCAGACATCCTTGTCGCGTCATCTTTTCATCTTTGCCTGGAATTGCCTTAAACTAAGCGTCGAAATGTAGCAAAATCCTAAGTCGTCCGACAATGAGGTTCCCGCTAGCAGATTTCTGCCAGCCCGGGCTTGCGAGCAATTAACGGGATCTAGGGGAAGATAATTTGCCCTTTATGTGGAACATTTCATTCCGGCTGGCAAATCATTTCGCAAACGAAGCCAACTTTTTCGTGACAGCGAATTTTGATTCCTTCGAATGATCGGTTTCTGAATATCAGGAAACATCACGAGTTGGCATAAAACGTCGTTTTACGGTCGGCCAATTCAATAATCATTTTGGTCGGGATGAATCTTTCATCCCGATCGCTCATCCGGTAGAGCAGGCTTTGGACATGATCCCAACCGAATTGGTCACCCCAAAAAAGGATTCCGCCTTGGTGTTTAGGAAACGTAAATCCGTGAATGATCGCTAAATCAACGTCACGAAAATCTGCCACAATTTCTTCTTCCAAAATCCGAGTCGCCTCCAATGCGATAGCGGCTAGAATTTGATTCTCAAGAGGGTCTGATTCAGAAACATTGGAATTATGATTTGACGGGATCTGATATTCGCTGAGTATCGAAGCCACTTCCGAATCGACTATCGGTGGACCGTCGAAAGAATCGTAACGATAAAAACCTTCACCCGACTTTCTTCCCAGTCGTCCAGCTTTGACCAATTTCGGTAAAACGGGAACCAACGAGACGCACTTAAGCCCGGACTCCCAAATGGTCCGTCCTGCGTACATACATGTATCGACACCGATGATATCAATGATTTCGAACGGGCCAGCTTGAAATCCAAATTCACGCATCGACTTGTCAACGGATTCGATCGAGTGTCCAAACACGAATTGGCTTATGGATTCATCAATCATTGCCGCTAACAGACGATTGACAACAAAGCCAGGACCGTCGTTAATCGCAATTGGCATCTTGCGAATGCCCCGCGTCCACCCCACAGCGTTGGCGACCGTTTGTTCCGAAGTTTTCGGTCCACAGGCCACTTCAACTAAAGCCATGAGTTCTGGATGACAGAAGTGTATTCCACAAAAACGATCTGGATGTTTGAGACCGGCAGCCAATTTTTGAATCGGAATGGCGGATGTATTGGTCGCGATCAACGTTTCAGCAGGCACGTTCGATTCAATATTTTCAAGCACCTCTAACTTGACGGGTAGGGTTTCGACAACCGTTTCCAAAATCAGATCCATTTCGGACAAGTCACCGTAATCGTTGGCAACCTGAACGTCAGGAGAGGCCAAATTGTCGACCGCAATTCTAGCTTTGGCTTGATCGGCATCCAACAATCGTACTGACATCCCAAACTTAGAGCATTCCTTTGCAATGGACGAACCCATCAAGCCCGCCCCAACAATACCGACCGATGAATACTTGGCGGGCGTGAGCGATTGGTCAACGAGTCCAGGAAACTTTTTATTGCGGTCTACCAAGAAAAAATGATTCAACAACCCTCGGCTAGCTGGGCTTCCCCAAACTTGAGCCATCGCTAATGACTCGGAATCCCAAGCCGCGCGGATGTCTTGATTCGCGGTTCGAACCAGATGTTCCAAGACAACGGTGGGGGCAAACGGAAAGATCGCCTCATTGGCAACGATTTTTTTGCCAAATTCCAACACCAGGTCATCAAGATCTTCAAGATCTCCGACAGGTTCCATGATGGCACGACGTTCATGAATAAATGCCTCAGAAGTCCGTGTTCGCTGGATCATGCCAACCGCGGATTCAATGAGTGCATCTTTCTCAACAACTTCATTGATGAACCCCATGTCTTCTGCCGATTCGGAATCGATCAGTCGCCCGCTAGTGATGAGATCACATGCATTTCGAATCCCTGCCAACCTGGGCAGTCGAGCGGTACCCGCCCATCCAGGGACCAATCCAAGTCCCACCTCAGGCAAACCAAGACGGGTTCGTCGATCATCGGATGCGATTCGGTAATCACACCACAAAGCCAGTTCCAATCCGCCACCAACACAGGCCCCATGAATCGCCGCCACCGAAACAAACGGACAGCGACTAAATCGAGCCATTACCGCTCGACCTTTTTCGCAAAATTTGACGATTTCCTTGTCTGGCCAGTCAAGGTTGGAAACGATCTGTTTCAGATCGGCTCCGGCCACAAAGATCTTTGGTTTGGAAGAAATCAATATGACGCCCAAAAGGTCATTTCGAGCCATCAGGTTTGCCATGGCCTGGTCCAAATCTTCAAAAAGAGTCTGATTTAGCACATTGGCGGACGAGCCTGGACAATCCATTCGGATCAACGCGATATCGGGACGAATATCTTCAACACTGACGGAGCTAAAGTTCAATTTATTCATGCTGTGATGTTAAACGAAGATGGCAGGCTGATGCCACCGGGCAGTTTCAAGTCGCCTAAATTCGAATGGATGTTTGGCCTCGAATTCCATCACGGTCGATCTCAAAATGGTAATGTATTGAATAGTCCCGCACCCGATGAGCCTGTCCACCTGTTTTTATCAATCACCTCGAATCAATCGAATCAATTCAAAATGAACTCGATCACATTGAACCTTTCGCGACGAACGAACCTCACCGCAAAAATTCTAGTTCTGCTGATACTGATCGGATGCCTGACATGGGTTGGATGCTACCAAGGGACTCCATCGACAGATATTGATACTAAACCGGATTTGCAACGTTCAGAACAGATCGCTGTCGACGATCAAGTGGGTCAGCCCGAATCCAACATTGAAAACGAAGTCCTTTTATCGGTCGTCCAACCGGGGCAAACCAATCCGTATGATATTTCTATGCCACTATTGGCCGAGTCGACTGTTTTTTCGGTTATGGAAAAAGCTCGCGAGAATGAAAAGTTCGATTTTGAATCGTCCGGCACAGGGGAACTCGTATTCATCCATTCCATCGCGGGAATTCCTAACAGCGGAAGGGACGGCAACAATTGGATCTATTGGGTCAACGGAGAACTAGGGGATCGAAGTTGCGGAGTCTACCCAATCCAACCAGGCGACCGAATTGAATGGAGATTTGAAAAGTATCCTTGAAATCCCGTATCACTCGAAACTCTGCCTGCATACAATAGAATATTAGTCACAACGAGTGCCGCACTATTTAGATTCGACCACTGAAACTCAATGAACCCCGTTGAAAATTCTGTAGAGGGCGAAAAACGACTTCGCACGTTTTTCGAAATTTTCTTTTTCTGTTTTATTCTTCTCGTTGGATTCGGAAGCCGATTCTGGCTTGTCGACCTGCCCAATTTTAAACCGATTGCAGCGATGGTTTTATTCGGAGGATTTCTGTTTCGCCACTGGTCGCTACCGGTCGTTGCGATGTTGGTCGTAATGCTGGCAAGCGACTTAGTTTTCGGGGGATACGAATTCTGGATGGCATTTGCTGTTTACTTTAGTCTGGCTATTTCCGCGTTTTTGGGAATCTGGATTCAAAGGAACAGTCGAACTGAAAATGGTTTACCTTGCCTAGGGTTTTCAGCGGCAGGAAAATTTTTAGTCGCGTCGCTTTCGATGTCGACCTGTTTTTATCTGTTGACCAATTTTGCCGTTTGGTTTGCCGGTGGTTGGTATGACTTCACCGCCGGCGGTCTGATCAAATGTTACGCCGCCGCCATCCCTTTTTATCGTATGACCCTTTCGGGTGACTTGGTTTTCACTGCAGTCTTGGTCAGCGTCTACAGCCTCGTTTTGTTTGGGCTTCGACAGGTGCAAAGTAAACCGAGTGAAGCTGAATCTCTTTTGTCATAGCGGTAGTTCACGACATAATTCCATCGCTGGCATTAGACCTAAGTTAAATTAACGCATTTCTGTAACTAGCGTCGTCGGGGATCCCAGTATTTTTTCATGGTGGCGTTCAATTGAATCACACTTGATGTCATGATGGCATAAATAAGCATCGCAAACGGAGCACAAACTGCTCCTGACATGATTCCATAAAGAGCGGCCGCAAAGATTGATTCCCACCCACCGCCCACCATTATTCCCTGCGATGGCTCGATAAATGTGAAAAAGAAAGAACCGTAGGCAGATAATAGGGTGCTTATTGCAATCGAGCAAATAATGACCGTGCAATAGGCTGCGAGTTCCGACTTTGATAATCTGAATCGGCAAAAAACTCCAATAATCGCCGGTGCTAACGTCGCGACCAAAAAGTATGAGTAAGGACTACGGTAGTGTGCAAATGAACAGATAGAGGCGATAATCCCAATCGCCAGCATCAAAGTTTCGATTTTAATTTGCAATTGCTTCTTCTATAACGCATTGAATTCTTCCAGTATCAATCGTGTCTGCAGTTGAGGTTCCTGTTAGCTTAGAATTCCGTCGACAACGTGCGCTTCTTCAACGCCGGTCAGTTTGAAATCGAGACCCTGGAATTTATAAGTGAATCGGCGGTGATCGATTCCCAACAGATGCAGCAAAGTCGCATGAAAATCACGTACGTGGACTTTGTTTTCGACCGCGTTGTAACCGAATTCGTCGGTCGATCCGAATGAATTGCCCGCTCGTATTCCACCTCCGGCCACAAACATCGAAAATCCTTTGATATGGTGATCTCGTCCCGATCCCTGAGCCATTGGCGTCCGACCAAATTCACCGCCCCAAATCAAAAGGGTGTCCTTGAGCATATCACGCTGCTTCAGATCTTGAATCAGTGCTGCGGTCGGCTGATCCACCAGCTTGGCTGTGGTTGCCACCCCGTTCTTGATTCCGCCATGGTGATCCCAACCACGATGATAAAGCTGAATGAATCGCACTCCGCGTTCGGCCAATCGGCGGGCAAGTAAACAGTTGCTTGCGAAACTACCGTCACCCGGTTTGCATCTGTACATCTGAATGATGTGATTCGGTTCGTCTGACATATCCGTCAGTTGAGGAACCGAAGCCTGCATTCGAAATGCCATCTCATAAGCTGCTAACCGAGATGCAATCTCAGGATCCGCCAAAGTCTGATTCCGGATCGAGTTGATTCGGCTGACCGCATCGACGATATCCTGTTGTTGACTACGAGAGATGCCTGCCGGATTACCAACATAGTGGACGGGGTCACCAATCGAGTTCAACTGCACCCCTTGGTATTGGCTTGGAAGAAATCCAGAATGCCACTGGCGAGAACTGATCGGTTGGCTTTGCCCTCCTCCTTTGCTGGTTAACACGATGAATCCCGGAAGGTCTTGCGTTTCCGCACCAAGACCGTACAAAACCCACGATCCCATCGATGGACGACCGCTGATCACCGTTCCAGTGTTGAAAAAAGTATGAGCCGGATCGTGATTAATTTGCTCGGTATGCATCGAATTAATGACACACAGATCATCTGCGTGCCGACTAATGTTGGGAAATACATCCGATATCATTTGGCCGCTTTCCCCGTGGCGACTGAATCGGTGCTGAGGACCGAGCACTTTCAGTTGTTTGCCCTGCAATTGCGCGATCGGTTGCCCCTTGGTCATCGATTCGGGCATTGCCTGCCCGTTGTATTTTTCCAGCGTTGGCTTGTAATCCAGCGTCTCCAGATGACTCGGTCCCCCCGCCATGCACAAATGAATCACTCTTTTCACTTTGGCCGGATGATGCAATTGGCTTATCGTACCGCCCGACAACTTGTCGTCAGGCAAAGCACCAGCCAACAAGTCCTGTTGAAGAAGCGTCCCCAGAGCTGCCGCGCCAACTCCTGAACGATGCAAAAACGTACGTCGAGACACCCGCGTCCGTTGTTCGTGCGATTGGTTGATTTTCATCATCGGTTAATTTATTCAACGTTTAGTTATAAAGTTGCGAATGGATGGGGCTAAACTATCGAATCAGCATGCACTCAATATCGCGAGTTCATTTCCTGAAGATTGAAAATGGTGCGTGCAATGCTCGTCCATGCTGCCAATTCACTTTTGTCGATATCAGTCGGTATTTTTGCCAGACCGACGGACAGCAACTTTTCTGCCGAGTCAGGGTCAGCTTTAAATTCTTTGCGATGCTTTTCCAAAATCCCCAACAGAATTTCAACAATCTCATTTTCAGGAGGATGAGACACCGCAGCTCTGTAAGCCCAGATCAGTTTTTCACGTTGTGAAGATCCACCTTCCCTCAGGATTCTCGCGGCAAAAATTCGAGCTGCTTCGACAAACGTTGGATCATTAAGTAACGTCAAAGCTTGCAAGGGTGTGCTGCTTCTAGCTCGTTGACAGGTACACTCTTCTCGACTTGGTGCATCGAATGCCTTCATCATTGGATGCAAAAAAGTACGCTGCCAATGAGTGTATAACCCTCTGCGATATTGGTTGTCATTGAGATCTGCACGATATGTTCGGGTTGGAAAATTGAGCTGGGCGTAATATCCGATCGGCTGATAGGGACGTGCACTTGGGCCGCCTCTTTTTTCGACCAATCTTCCACTGACAAAAAGTGCTGCATCACGCACCACTTCAGCATCGACCCTGAATCGTCCTTGTCTCGCAAAAGTGTCGTTGTAGGGATCCTGTTCGATCAAATCCGGAGTGGGTCGAGAACTCCTCTGGTAGGCCTGACTGGTGACGATCACCCGAATCAGTTGCTTGACATCCCAACCCGAATCGACAAATTCGAATGCCAAGGCATCCAAAAGTTCAGGATTGGAAGGATAAGTTCCTTGTCCTCCAAAGTCGTCGACACTGGTGCATATTCCCCGGCCAAACAACAGGCTCCAAATTCGATTCACCATCGTTCGAGCCGTCAGCGGGTTTTCGGGCTGGCAGATCCAGTTGGCTAAATCGAGCCGATTCAATCGCACATCGGAACTGCTTTCCAACCCTCCAAGAAATTCGGGCACGGCTGGCTGCACAACCTGACCGGAATCGTCTTGCCAGTTTCCACGAGGCAAGATTCGAATCTCGCGAGGCTGAGTCGCTCGGCTGACAACTGTGGTCGTCACAGATTGCTCAAGGTTTGTCAGTTCGGAACGAAGATCATCCAACCGCTGGATCGCCTGCCCCCACTGTTGGCTGCTCGCAAGATAATATTCGGCTAATTTCTGAGACTGGATTTCAGTGCGGTCGGACGCCGGAACCTTGATAATGGAGGCTAATTCGGTCGGCAACGAAGCCTCCCAAGTCACTTCATCCCACCACGCTTTCCCACCGAACTGAGTAAACGCAATGCCGCTAATTTTGGTAGGAGATTTATTTTTCGAAGGCTTCACCGAAAATCCGATCTCGGCAAGGTCAACTTCCAATTGCACCCATTGGCCGGATTTCGGTAATTTTCCTTTCCGATAGTAACCGGGCCAATTCGATTCCCGCCGACCATAATCAATCTGGTCGGTCCCCCAAACAACACGATGATTCCATGTGCTTCCGTCGTTGAATTGCAACATGATCGCCTTGGGCGGATTGGCTGGATCCAGGTAGACCGAAGCGAAAACTTTAACGTTTCCGTCGATCTCGATGGGATCCTCAAGTTGATTGACGTAATGCTGGTGAAGCCCATTGGATTCCTGCAAACGAGACTTTCGGCCGGTACGAACGGGCACATCTGGGCCACTTACGAAATTCCATGTACCGCTAAACTGCTTTGCATTCGGTTTTTCGTCGTCCAATAAAGTCTGGTTTACAGATTCAGACGGATGCCAATCTTTTAAACTTTTCAAAAGCTGAACCCGTAATTTTGCGATTTCACGATTCGATTCTGCAATCGACTTGTTTATTCCATCGATCTGCGATTGCTGTTCCGGTGTGGGTAGCTTGAGTACCGGAGGTCTTAAACCGCGTCCGCCGTATACGCCTCGTTCCTCAAGGTCAGCAAAAAATGCTCCAAACGCATAAAAGTCTTTGGCGGTGAAAGGGTCGTATTTATGGTCATGACACTGGGCACATCCCAGCGTCGACCCGAGGAAAACCTGGGACACGTTTCGAACCCGATCCGCAAAGTAAATCGACAGATACTCTTTGGCTTGGGCGCCTCCCTCTTCTGTCGTCTGATTGAGACGGTTGTATCCCGACGCCACCAGTTGATCCCGAGTTGGATCGGGCAGAAGATCCCCTGCCAGTTGTTCCTTGATAAACTGATCGTAGGCTAAGTTTTGATTAAAAGACTGGATCACGTAGTCACGAAAGGGCCATTGAGAAATCTCTTGATCCCCGTGATACCCGACCGAATCGGCATAGCGAACTAAATCCAACCAGTACGCCGCCATTCGTTCGCCATAACGAGGTGATTGAAGAAACTGGTCGACCAGATTCATGTAAGCTTCCGGCGACCGGTCCGCCAGAAAAGTTTCGACCTGATCGGTTGTCGGCGGGATCCCAGTCAGATCGATAGCCAATCGACGAATCAACGTGATTCGGTCCGCCATACCGACTGGATTCAGTCCTGATCGCTTAAGTTGTTTTTCAATAAAATGGTCAACAAAATGTTGGCCGTTGGTAAACCCTTGGCGCTGAACAGCGATGTAGGCCCAGTGCTTCTCGTAACGGGCTCCCTGTTGAATCCATTTTTGGAGGGTGTCTCGTTCAGCTTCAGAAAGTAGCTTGTGAGCGTCCGGAGGCGGCATCACTTCAAATTCGTCATCCGAAATAATTCGAGCGACCAATTCGCTTGCTTGGGGATCCCCCGGCACGATCGCCCCTGATTGCGTTGCCAACTCGAACAGATCAAGCCGTAAATCACCAGCAGCATGTTCCGCATCGGGACCGTGACAGGCAAAACATTTGTCAGAAAGAATCGGACGGATATCTCGATTAAATTCGAGTTGCTGTCCGTCCAACCGAGATAAACTCGAATGGGATACCAGCCCGAAAGTACAAATTAGAAAAATTCGGAAACCAAAATGGAAGCGAAAAATTTGACTCATTATTTTTTGGACCGACACATCAACCATTTTTGCAAAGCAAACCATGCCACTTCATTATATTGAATCGCTAATCCATCGGCTGACACAGATCCTCAGGAATCTCAAAATCGGTCTCGATTTGCCTAGAAAGGGCCCCAAAAAGTTCTTGCATTTGTTCAACAATACCCCGGCAGCGTCGACTGACATCATTAGATTCCCAAAGATCATCTGGTTTGACATACAATTCCGATTCGTCATTATCCAGCGATGAAATCAATTTCCACGCATGGGTTTGCAAACTGTATTGACGATCCGATCGGGAAACGGCGTACTCATTCTGTTTCTGTGGAAGTGGATGAGCGATTTTTTCCAGCGTTTCGTTAAACGCATGGAAGTCGGATTGAAACCAAGTCTTCAGCAATGCGCCAACCCAATCTGGCTGGATCAAGTTGGCTGCTCGAATCCCACGATAGGCATCCCAAACTGAGTCTTCCGGAAAAACAAGAAAAAACGGAAGGTGGACCGACTCGTTGTTAAGAATTTTGACATCAAGAGTAGAGCCGTTGCCGACGACCTGATGTTCTCCTAATGGAAAACCTCGCAACGAAGTCAAACAGAATAAGCAATCCCTTCCAACTTCTGTTGCACGCAACTGCTGATAAAGAATCCCAACAAACTGATCCATAATCGCAATCTGTGCTGCCCAAGCTTGTTGAATGGCAAGAAGCTTGTCCGGATCTTCTCCGTTCAAAATATCTCCATGCGGGCACCTACTAAAATCGGGTGGATCTGGATCTTCAGAATCAGCCAGAGCTCTTCGAAATGCATACGGGGCGTCCCAATCATCAAACAGCCCCTTGCAATGTAACCATCCCAGCGAGCCTCGTTCCAGATTGCGAATCCACTCCGTGGCCTGTGCAAAAAAACGTGCCATGCGAGTGCCTTCGATATTTTCAGCAAGAATCGGAGGCTCTTCAGAGAATAGAGTGATCCATTCTTCAAAATCCTGACCAAACGGCTCCATCCGTTCTTCGTCAGTCATCATCACGGTCCGGACTCCACCGTCACCCAATTCTTCCAACCAGGAACCAGTCGACGTACTCAAAAGAGTTGAGACCGCAGTGGAAAAATCAGGAGAACGACCGATCAGATTCTCAAGCAAAACACCTTCAGCAGCCAATCGGTTCAGATTAGAAGTTTTGACGTTGGTATTCCCGTAGGGTCCCAGCATGTTTGCGTATAAACCATCGATGACAAGCACCACCATGCTTTTATATTCTGATTTTGTCATTGGGTTGCACACTCAATTTTCAAAACTGTCCAGAACATCAATCAGTTCCTAGTGCAGCGATTCTGTTTGATTTTTGGGTTGGCAGGTGTTGATGATTTGCATTCGCCACACTCAATCGAAATCTCCGACCCAAATTTTAGTTGAATCGCTGCGCAATGGACCACTTAGAATTTATCACCCCCCTTGTTGGCCCGGAAGTCTATTCGAAAATAGGAAGGCCGTTGCTCCAATCATTTTGCCACACGCTGCCAAACCAAAAACTTTCAAGGTGATATTTTGTTTGATCGAAATCGACTGGTGGAATTAGTCAAAAGAGACGCGTTGCAGTTTGGCGACTTTACTTTGGCGTCTGGAAAAAAAGCCAGTTATTATCTCGACTGCCGAAAATTGACTTTGGATAGCGAAGGGGCCAATGTCATCGCCGCGGGAATTTTGGAAGCTTTGGGTGATCGAGTCCCCGATTGCGTTGGCGGAATGGCGATCGGTGCCGACCCGATTACAGCGGCAGTGATCACATGCGGTTTTCAGCAGGGCAAGCCGATGAAAGGCTTCATTGTGCGAAAAGAAGCCAAAGGGCATGGCACAGGGAAACAAGTCGAGGGTCCAATTCAGCCGGGCCAATCGGCAGTGATGATGGAAGACGTGATCACCACCGGAGGAAGTTCATTAAAGGCAATTCAACACGCGAGAGAATTCGGACTGGAGGTTGATCGACTGATTTCAATCGTTGACCGCGGCGAGAATTCCAAGTCAGTTTTTGCGGAAGTGAATGTCGAATTCCAAAGCCTTCTCCATGTGCGAGAGCTTCTAGATTCCTAATCACCGATCCGGTTTGATTCAACGATGCCGTTCTGATTCGGTTCAAATATCTAGAATCCAGCAATCGCCATATTACCTCATCACTGTGCAGATCAAAGAGCTACAGCCAGGGTCGATCTGGGGACCGAGCAAATTCCACAGGTTCCCCTGCGAAACGGTGCAATCGTTAAACCTTCGCTGAAACCGGTCACCGAATCTTACAGATTGGCAAACTTTAACGAGAATTCTAGCTGTTTGGACTGGTGAAAGGTTTCCGAAGTTTCGGAATCGAACGTGGGTCATTCTGATTTTTAGGGAATTGCAGGAAGGTTCGTTCCGCCTTTGTTGATCCTGCGGACGATTTCATTTGCAAATGCCGTGATGGTTCCTCGCATTACAACGTATGTCAGAGTTTGCGTCGTTGTACGAACCAGTCAGATCAAGAAGGTTGAAGTGCCGCGGCGACAAATCATACATGGGAGTTTGTGATGAAGTTTCTTTGGCAATTGTGGCTCATGATTTCCGCGGTTGCGGTGATGATCAGTGGTGCCAATGCCCAACAAATCGGATCCTACCAATCGATTCTGGCCAACGCGGGTTACGGTAACAATTCGTATTCACCTATGACATACGGGAACCAGCAAGCGGGAATGATTCCAAGCCCTCCCGGATTTCCGACGGCTGCTCCAATGCCCAACACGGGCTACCCTTCGACAGGTATGGGTGCAATGGTTGCTCAACCGCAAGGTTACGCGCCGATGGTTCCTAACCAAATGGGTGCTTCCGCTATGATGGGTGGCCCCATGAACCAGGGAATGATGCACAATCAGGGAATGCAGCAGCCGATGATGAATCCATCTCCGCAGCCAACCATGGCGGCACCGGCAAAGGTGTCTGGACCGATGAGCAATATCCCAGGCCCCCAACCGGCGATGGCCCCCGTTCAAGGTTGTGCCACCGGAAACTGCGGCGGTGGTGCCCAGTTCAACGGAGCTACAATCAACCAAGGGAATGCCTATGGCGGTGGTGGATGTGCCCCGACTGCTGCACCCACTTATTTGGATTACGGTGCTGCCGGCTACAACGCCGCACCTGTTTACACTCCCGCAGTCAACTTTGCTCCAGCTGTTGCGACCGCTGCCGCCAATCGAAATCTTGTCGGTAGCTTCTTTTTTGCGAATTTCCGACGGAACTACGAGGATCGTAAAAGATTGGTCAACGACTGGACAGGAGCAACCGTCTATTCGACAGACGTTCAACACGGCGGAATGACCACGCTGGGCTACGCTTTGACCAGCCGATCGTGCAACGGTAGCGGATTTGAGCTTCGATACTGGGGTTTGGAAGAAGACGATTCGTATGACGTCACAGGCCCAACGACCAGCGGTATGCCATCGTTTTCTGGCCTCTACCATGATCCTTCAGCCACCGATATCTTCACAATTTACAACACTGGCGACAGTGCAAGGTTGATCCGCGGAACAGAAATTCAAAACTTCGAGGCCAACTTGCTTCGCAATGGTGGATGTTACCAAACACGATTTGGTCAATGTGCCAGTTTCGAATTACTGGGTGGTTTCCGGTTCATCCGATTCAATGACGATTTCCGGTTATTGAATTTCTCGTCAGTCGCTGGCTACCCGACGACGCTTGACTACAACCTGGAAGCGAACAACTCGCTGGCGGGTTTGCAATTGGGTGGTCGTTCAGAAGTCTGCCTGACCCAAAGACTGCGGCTGAACTATGGTGCGACCGTCGGTTTGTTTAACAACCATGTTGAAACAAGACAGCGGATGACCGACGAACTTGGCCGGTATGCCACGCTCGGTACGGGGGGTGGACGCGATCTGGATTACACCGCAACCAAAAACGATGCTGCGATTCTTGGTCAGTTCGATCTCGGTCTTTCAATGCAACTCACTTGCAATTTCCGAGTTCGAGGGGGCTACCAGGCATTCGGACTTTCCGGCGTCGCCTTGGCCGTCGACCAGATTCCACATACGTTTACCTACCCAAGTGATCTTAACCGATCACAAACAAATGGAAGCCTTTTACTTCACGGGTTTACCCTGGGTGGGGAACTTTGCTTTTAAGTTGGCTGGTCGCGATTGACTGACGGCTTTGGCGAAGCGGATCAGTCGGCTTCAAGTTTGGATTGATCCCAAACTAAGTCGTATCCAGCCACCTTCTGTCGGGGCACTCCGATAGAAAAATCGCCATCCATCGAACTCCCACGAAAAAGCCCCGCGGTTTGCGGGGCTTTTTGCGTTATTCATCACCGTGGTTTGGCTGAACCAAAACTCATCAACCATCTGAACCCGATTTCGGTCCAGAACAGACCAATAAGTTATGTTTTCAAAGGAGCGATCGTACAAACCATTCGACGGGGTTGTCGGGTGGGAGAGCTTTCTACTTTGCCGTATACGGAAAGCTTTTCGATAATCCCTTCCATCACTTTGGCACCTTCGTCAATGTGGGCATTTTCGCGGCCGCGAAACAGAACGGTCACCTGGACTTTATCGTTGTGCTTGAGGAAACCAATCGCCTTTTTCACTTTGAAATCGATATCGTGTTCACCTGTCTTAGGTCGAACTCGAATCTCTTTGAGCTTGGTTTGGTGGGACTTGTTTTTCGTCTGGCGTTTCTTTTTGTCGTAATTGAATTTACCAAAATCCATAATTCGACAAACGGGCGGTTTCGCATCGCCGGCTACTTCGACCAGATCGAGTCCTGAGGATCTCGCCTTCTCGAGTGCCTCGGCAGTAGGAATGACTCCCAACTGAGTGCCATCGGCTGCGATGACACGTATTGGGGAAATCTTAATCTGGTCATTAATTCGATTTTGTTTTCGATCGCTGGGTGGAATTTTTTTTACCTCTCAAGAGTGAAATGAATGATCAATCGGCAATGAAAGTGGATTCAAACGAACCCGATCTTTCGTCAATCTTAGGGAAGATTCTGACGATCACGCCACATTCTATACCACGGGGCCATAATCGCCAAAAACCGGACTCTGATTGTAGGTTCACTTTCGATTTCGATAAAGCTTGGCTTCAACTTCATCAGTGAATTTTTGAATCGCCTCGTCGACCGGCATTGCCCCTAAATCACCTTCGTATCGACATCGAATCGAAACCGACCCATTTTCAGCGTCCCGGGGTCCTACGACCAACATATAAGGAATCTGGCTTATTTGAGCGTCCCGGATTTTGGCTCCAAGCTTTTCACTGCGATAATCGCCAGCTACCCTCAAGCCAGCAGCTTTGAATTTTTGTTCCACATTACGACCGTATTCCTCTGATTTGTCACTTACGGTCAAAATTCTTGCCTGTTCGTACGCAAGCCAGAGCGGGAAACAGCCCGCAAAGTGCTCAATCAAGACACCAATAAAGCGTTCCATCGATCCAAAAGGAGCCCGATGAATCATGATGGGCCGGTGCATCTTGTTGTCGGCTCCAGTGTATTCAAGACCAAATCGAATTGGCAGGTTGTAATCCACCTGGACAGTCCCAAGTTGCCACTTTCGTCCCAGGCAGTCCTTAACCACAAAGTCGATTTTGGGCCCGTAAAAAGCTGCCTCTCCGGGCTCTTCTGTGAATGGTTTGCCCAGTGTTTCCGCCGCTTCGCGGCACGCCTGTTCGGCGAGATCCCAGTTTTCCTGTTCTCCAACATATTTAGAACTGTCTGGATCACGTAGTCCGACGCGAACCGAGTAGTCATCCATTCCCATCACGTTAAAGATGATTTTGACCAGCTCGATACACTGGATCAATTCCTCTCCCAGTTGTTCTTGAGTGACAAACAGATGAGCATCGTCTTGTGTAAATCCTCGGACGCGAGTCAATCCACCAATTTCACCCGACTGTTCCCAACGATAGACCGTCCCAAATTCTGCCAGCCGAATGGGTAAATCGCGATAGCTTCGCTGTTCGGCGGAAAAAATCTTGATGTGATGAGGGCAATTCATCGGTTGGAGCAAGTACCCTTCAATCTCGCCATCGTGCATGCGAGCCGATAGGTCGCTGCAAGACTTTCCATCTTCAGCCAGCCCAGTCAGATACTCTCGGTCGACCAGCGGCGTATATTGACTGTCTTGGTAGTAGGGAAAATGGCCACTGGTTTTGTAAAGCTCAAGCTTACCGATCTGTGGCGTAAAGACCTGATCGTATCCTTGGCGTGTCAGGTGCTCAGAGATAAAATCTTGTAACTTTTGGCGAATGTAAGCTCCTTTTGGCATCCACAAGATCAATCCTTGCCCGACCATTTCGTCGATGTGGAATAATCCCAGTTTCTTTCCGAGGACGCGGTGATCTCGTTTTTTTGCCTCTTCGACTAATGCTAGATGTTCCTCAAGATCATCTTCAGTGAAAAAGGCAGTGGCGTACAAACGTTGGAGCTGTTCCCGCGATTGATCCCCTTTCCAATAGGCTCCCGCAATCGACAACAATTTAAATGCACCAATTTTTTTGGGTGAAGGCACATGCGGTCCTCGGCAGAGATCTACAAATTCACCTTGCTGGTAAAACGACAGCTGGTCGTCTTCTGCCAGTCCTGTTTCAATATGTTCGACCTTAAATTCTTGCTTCAGATCTTTGCAGATTTGAATCGCATCTTCTCGTGGACGTTCGATCCTTTCAAACGGTTCATCCAGTTCGATGATTTTCTGCATCTCTTTTTCGATGGCTGGAAAATCTTCTTCGGTCAACGGATCCTTGGACTCGATGTCATAATAAAAGCCGTCTTCAGTGGCGGGTCCGAAAGCCAATTGAATGCCCGGCTTCACCCTCATCACGGCTCTCGCCATCACGTGTGCGCAACTGTGGCGCATCGTCGACAAAGCATTCGAGTCTGTTTTGGTTATGATTTTTAAGGGGATTTCTGTTCCCTCGATTACGTGATCCAGCGATACTGGCTGAAGATCGATTTCGCCCCAAAGTGCGGCTTTGGCCAATCGAGAACCAATGCTTTTGGCTACCTGTTTGACAGTGACAGGTTTTTCAAATTCTTTAACGCTCCCATCGGGCAGTTTTACGCTGGTCATTGAAGTCAGTTCTAAAAAAATGTGACATTGCCCACGCTTACCAATCGTGGTCCTTCGTCAAAGTATAAAGAGTTCGACACTTCGGGCCTATGTCGGTTCGGCAATGCCCACCGCTGCCTTAGAAAAATTTTGTGGAATTCCGTCTCTAATTTGTGCTAACGGTTGGACATCGGAAACTTGCCCCCTAGATTGATTGAAAATCTCCAGACGATCAAAAATCATGAAAAAATATATCGGGATCATCACAGCCTGCGTCTGCTTATTGGTTTCCTGCAATCAGTCCGAAACAACCCTGCAGAATCAAAAAGCGGAATCCAACTCTTTATCACAAGAAACAGTCTCAACTTTACAAAAGGGTATTCCCAAGTCCACCGGTGAATCATCCAATTGGGCTCAACGATTCGTCGAAATTGAAGAAGAATTTCGGAAAGCACGAATCGAGTTTGTGGACGGCTACGACGCCATCGATGCTCAAGCAATTGATCAGCGGAAAGCTTTTTTCGAGGCCAACTATCCAGATCCAGCCCGATTTGCACAGCAGATGTTGGAACTATCAGAAGAAACAGACGATGCCAATGAAGTTTTTCGAGCATTGACCTGGGCTCACTCGTTTGCACCCGGAACCAGTCAGGCAGAATCGGCTCGTGATCAATTATTCGAGGCATTTGTGACGCATGCAGGGATGGAAAAATTGTGCATCGCGATCGGTCTGGACCCGTGGACTCAGACCACCATTGATCGACTAGAAAATGTTATCGACAAATCTCTTCACCCACCAGCGAAAGCGGCCGCGACCTACACTTTGGCTTCGATTCTGTCCCAATCGCTGGCGGTCCAAAAAAAAGTTAACGAAGGTCAACGCCCCTCAACACCGACAGAAATTCGAAATCTTGAATTCGCAAAACAGCTCGACATTGACGAAGCAAAAATTGAAGATTTATACGATTCGCTGGAAACGGAATTCGCCAACCTAAAAATTCCCCAATCTGTACCTCGCAAGTATAAAGACTATGTCGCTTCGGTTCGATTCGATCGCAATCGACTTCAAATCGGAATGGAAGTACCCGAAATCGAAGGAGTCGATCTTGAAAACGAGTCGTTCCAATTAAGTGACTATCGGGGCCAGGTGGTGGTCGTCGTCTTTTGGGGAGACTGGTGTCGAGCCTGTCAGGAAATGTATACGCAGGAAAATGGACTGATTGAAAAACTTTCCCAAGTCCCTTTCACCATCGTTGGCATCAATTCCGATCCCAGTCGCGAACTGGCTCTCAAAGTCAAGCAAGAAAAAAATCTTCGCTGGCGGAGTTTTTGGGATGGCAAAAAGGGAGTCAACGGTCCGATCTCGACTCGATGGAATATCCGCTCATGGCCCACCGTTTACGTGCTCGATTCCAGGGGCACGATCCGTTTTAAGAACATTCAAGGGACCCAACTTGAAGTTGCAATTACCGACCTGTTAAAAGAAATGGGCCACGACGTAGAACTTTGATTCGTCGACCAGTTTCCTAAAACCGTTTTTAAAAATGTGAGTGGGTCAGGTTCTGCCTGATGTCCTCATCAACAAGAGCGTTCGAACGGGTCCATGATTGATTGTCATTCGTTTAGGCGTTTATCAATGCTCGCCAGTTTGGCTTGTTTGCCTTCCAATCCGATTCGCTGATTTTCTGCATCCACGATTCCAGGTCCACGCCCAAACCGTCGGCAATTCGATTGATATAGTTGAAGTAGCCGATCACTTGGGCAGCAACTGTAATCTGAGCATCATTCCAACCCGAATCCTTCAATCGATCTACGTCAGACCGGCCCATACCTTGCGGGGTGAGTGTCAACTTAAGAGCGTATTCGCAAAGTTTCTGTACCGGCTGGTCAAACTGGCACTTGCGATAATCAAAGATCAATTTTTCTACGAGATCCGTTTTTCCTGACTCCTGACCGAAGTCTTGTGCGTGAGAAAGTGTTCAGTAAAAGCAGTCGTTGGCGTTGCTGACGACTGTGGCCAACAATTCTCGAGTCGCACCGTCGAGGCTGTTTTCCGACTTCATCATCGACACGTAGAAACCCATCGAAGCATTGGCAATCTCACCTTCGTTGGACATAACGCGAATGATATTCGCTACGCCTCCAGCGCGTCGAAGCGACAAATCGTACAACGACTTAGTCGCGCCCGTTGCTTCTTCCGACTCCACTTGTTTGATAAATGCCATGGCCAACAATCCTTCAACCTATTTTTCGAAATCCAATGTTATCATGATATTCGCAGAAGCAGCGATGCACCTATCCCAGCCCGAGTTACTCTACCATGAAAAAAAGAAGAATTTCGACCGGTTCCGAATTCGAAAAATTGGCGGGTTATTCCCGAGCCGTTGTTCAAGGGGATTGGTGTTTTGTTTCGGGCACAACGGGTTACGACTATGACACCATGCAGATGCCTGAGAGCGTCGAGGAACAAACCCAAAACTGCCTCAACACCATTGAATTTGTCTTACAAGAAGCCGGCTTTCAAGTCAACGAAATCGTCCGAGCCAACTATTACGTTGTTTCAGAAGATGACTGTGACCGGGTATTTCCCATCCTTGGAAATTTCTTTTCCGATACGCGGCCTGCTGCGACCATGATTGTTTGTGGCCTGTGTCGTCCGGAAATGAAAATTGAAATTGAGGTAACGGCTCTGCGCGACAATGGCGACAGCGACGGTTGTTAGCTTGATGCCCAATTCTGGAAAAATTGAATCTGAATTCCCGCTGGGAAAGTGGGACTTACGCGTCTTTGGCCAAATGGGGTAGACCCGTGGGTCAATTTTAGTGCGATGAATACCAAACCACCTAAAATAGCCCCTGATAAGTCAATAGAGCCAGCGCTAGAAGCAGCATCGCTCCATAGTCTCGAAGGCCTAGTCGATGACTATCGGATTGTATTTTCAAATAGTTCAAAAAGTCGCCGGTCGGGCATCCAAATCGACAGTAAGCCATCGGTACAAAAAAGGAGGCCGTAATCCCAATCGCAAAGATTGCCAGCGATGCCCAACCAGCCACGTAAAATGAAAACGCGTCGAACGGTTCGATCGCTGCAAGATTCAAGGGCCAATTTCGAATGGTGACCAGCCCGGCAAGCAACAATAAAAATGGGGGGATCCACATCAATCGCTTAATCCAACGTGCCGAGACCTTAACGCGTTTGGATATCGACTTTTGGGTCAGCTGCTGCATCGCTCCAAAGGGACAAAGATGTTGGCAATAGGGCTGTTTGCCCGTGGTGACTGGAACAACCAACGCAGCCACTGACAACAGCACCAAACCCGGCACCATATGAAACGGGATCGAGTGTTGAGCCCAACCAGCAAGAGTCGCCTGAGAAAACAAGTGACCGCTCACAAAACCTAACAAAATAATAACTGAAAACTGAAATACCATTCGGAAATATTTCTGCCTTCCCAAACGGGTCAGCGACATTGCCAGTCCAGCTATCGTGATCATAATCGTCAACAGATCACTCCAATAACTGGCCCAAGTCCGATTCAAATCGACCGAAACTTTGGGCGACTCCGTCATGGCCTCGGCCGCCGCCAGCGGAAGTGCCTTGGCGACGCACATGCTGGTCATCGTAGCCCCGGATACTCCCTCGATCCCCATTTCTTCGGGATCCATGTTTGCCAATTCCTTCAGTGTTTTCCCGCTATAAAATCCTAGAAAACCATAATCGTCGTTCAAATAGCTGGCGTAAGGTTCGTTTTCGTAAGTCTGGTCGACCCACAGCCCAAGACACTTGCCATCAGGCCCAAGAATCACCAAAGTCGCAGTGGGACCCTGATAGCCCGTCAATTCGTCAGCCGCGGGCGTTGTAGTCAGCACAGAACCGATGAGTTTTCCGTCTCGATTTTTGACATCCCACACACCAGACCGATCCGTTTCAATCAATTCGTTTGCTGCTGACAGAATCTTCGCCACGTTTTCCAACTTGGGCTTGGGCTCAAACTTCAAGGAACGAGCCAACTTTTTGCCACTTAATCGGCGAGCAATCGAACTGATGACTGCGTAGCTAGTCAATGTTGCCCCGGTCACACCGTCGATATCCTGCCATTGTCGTTCCGACGTCGACGAAGAAAGGCCGCAAAAACTGCCTAAAAAAGAAGCGTCATTACGTATCGCGGATACGTGATCAAACGTATCGCCACTACTCCGAATCCATACCGATTCGATTTCGTTTTGGACGTTCAAGACCAACAGGCAATTCGTAGGTCCCGAATAGCCAACGATATCGTCAGCAGCGGGTGACGTTTGAATCAGATACCCGATGACTCGTTGATCCGAATCAAGAATCAGATTGCTGCCGGTTTTTTCATCGAACTGGCCGATGGAATCGAAATCACCAAACGATTGCCTTAACTGCTCGATCAAAACGGGGTCGGAAATCAACCCGGCATCTTCAAAAGTCACTTTCGATCCGGCCAACCGAATCAGTAACAGAATCGTCACCAACATCAACACACGGACGCCGTGGACCAGAATCCGCTTCCATTTGCGACGCTCGGAGTTCGCAGGTCGGGTTTGTTGAATGACATTTAATTCCGACAAAACGGATCGCTCAATTTCATTTTTTCACTGGCAGAATCTGAACGACATCGGCACAGATATTTCCGTCAGCTTTTTCAGCATCAAACGTGACTTCAATGATCGTATCGGCGTCGAAATCGAACTTCCCCAATGACTCGGTGGTGCCGTCGATTTTCGGCGCGACTTTCATGTTGACTTTGAATTTTTCGTCAACCACATAGTCTTCGTAAAGCTTGCCCGCAGTCACCGTTACCTTGGCATTAGACGCTCTATTTTTATGATGCCGCCATCCAATTCGAATGTCGTATCGCCCCGTACTACGAACCTTGAATTTAAAAATCATGGTTGCCCCAGAATCACCTCCGGAATAGGCGTAGCCTGTCCCGACGTATCCATCCAATCCACTTCCAAATTTCCAGTCTCCCAGTTTCAAAGCGTCTTGATCGTCGCGAACCATGCCAGCCAGTTTGATCGGTTTCTTCTGAACAGGTAGATCAGGAATCACTTCGGGCATTACGACAGGATCTGAAAGGGTCATTCGACGCGCACCACCGGGAAGTTTCAGCAGTTCGTCAAGTTCACCCAGATACTTTTCGTAAACATCTCGGGGATCGCAGCCTCGGCTACGGCAAATAGACGCGGCTTTGCCAACCACTTCGCCCATCATGCCGCAGGTTTTCATGACCCGAACGGTCCCCAGTGCTTCGTGCGTCACACTGACACATCGACCAGCCATAAACAGGTTGTCAATGTTTCGCGAATAAAAACATCGGTAAGGCACGGGATAACCGTAATTTCGATCGACGCCGCGACCATGAACCGCTTTTGAAATGAATGGGTTTTCCGGAAACTTCTTGGAATACTGCTCTTTGGGATAGTGCAAGTCGATGGACCAAGTACTTGGAACGGTTCCATCAGGAAAATCTTTTTTGCTGACGATATCTTCTTCAGTTAATTGGATATCCCCTAACAATCGCCTGGATTCTCGGGGACCGCCCACGTAGGCAACCCAAGTCAAAATAGCGGTGACATGCCTTGCTGCACCGTCTCGGTTTTTCATCGCATTGAACGCACCGTAAACAGCCCGCAGATTCCAGTCACGAATCCCTTCGGCATCGTTGATCGGGTCTTTATCAAATCCACTTTCCCAAAACCATTGTCCATGGTGATCTCGAGGGTAGGGAAAATCAGCCATATTGAGATCAAGAGCCCAATCGTCCGTATTTGGGAACATCGTCGGAGACGCTTTCTCATCCCAGGCCCACATGTTACTCATTCCCATACGGCCTTCGGGAGTCATTTCCCAATCGGCTTCGACTAAATAACCGAGCGTACCATGCCCGGTACAGTCGACGAACAAAGCTCCTTCAAAAACTTTTTCTTGACTAGTTCGAGTGTCAAAAGCAGTCACACTAACAACGCGATTTTCTTTTGCGGATGCGGCGTAAACGTGGTGATTGAGGAACAGGTCGATGTTAGGCTCAGATCGAACGATGTCTTCTTTCAACTGGTCGCCAAACTCTTCGTAGGTCCCGGGAGATTTAGAGGCTTTATCGGCAAACTCGTCGATGATTTCTCCAATCCGAGGGTATTTGCCGCGACGAATATTCCCCTTCGCCCAAACTCTCACTTCACTGGAACCGTTGCCTCCTAGAACCCCCCGGTTTTGGATCAGCGCAACTTTGCATCCCATCCTGGCAGCGCTGATGGCCGATCCCATCCCGGAGTAACCTCCTCCGACGACAACAAGATCGTAGTCTTTCAAAACTTGAGGCCCGTCGCCCAGATTGAGTTGATCTCTTCTCCACTGGGCCAACGATCCGTCATTTGGAGGTGTCTCGCCATCTGCGGCAAAAAAGATCGCGTCGCAGCGACCGTCGAATCCGGTTAGGTCCTTTAGCTCAATCGTCGCGGATTCTCCAACAGTAACTTGACCGCCATCCTGCCAGGCCCATTGGGCACCTTGAGTGCCAAAGGTGGTCTCCAAAAGCTCACCATCGACCGAGATCTTGAATTTTCCAGGCGAACCTTTGGCGTTCCAGCGAGCTACCCAGTCTTTGGTGCGAACCCAAACTTGATAAGTTCCGGGCTGTTTGAACTGAACGCTTGTTTTGGCATTTTCGACCGGCTTCCCTAATCCGTGAGCAAGCAGGTAGGGCGATCCCATTTCATCGATGAATTGGGTGTCCAATTTCCAACCACCCAGATCGGGAAAGGATTCGGCTTCGACCAACACGCTGTCTGCGCGTAACGAGCCGCCCAGCAAAACAAGAATGATTAAATACGCGAAACAAAGTCTCATCGCAAATCCGTCCGATTAAACAGGTCAATTAGTCAACTACCAGTTTAATGAGAATTGAGCGTTCGCGTTAGTCTTTTTGGGATCTGAAGAAACCTAAAGCTGGAGCCGTTTTTTTATTTCCTCTTTGACAGCTTTGGCACTGGCGTCCAAATAAACAGGCGGATTTGCAAACTGGCTGGTGATTCCATCCAGTTTGGATTCGTGGTAACCCACTTTGAAATCGGTAAATTTTAGACCGTGAGCGGTGCTAATAATCACCGTCCGATCGTCAGGTTTGATCTCGCCTCGCTTGACCAATTTTTCGAGCACTGCAAGGGCCACCCCCGTGTGGGGGCAGGTAAACATACCAGTTAAATCCGCTTTGGCGCTCGCAGCAGCAAGTTCCTGTTCGCTCGCTTGTTCCACCACGCCGTTGGATGCCTTGATCGCGTTGACCGCTTTGTCGTAACTGACTGGATTGCCGATTCGAATCGCATTGGCCAATGTATCTCCAGCGGTCACCGATCTCTTTTCCGCAAAGCCATCCAAATAAGACTGATAAAAAGGATCAGCTCGTTCCGCCTGGGCAGCGACCAGCCGAGGCATTCGTTGAATCAAACCAAGGTCAATCATCAATTGAAACCCTTTGTGGAGCGCACTGATGTTGCCAAGATTTCCAACCGGAATAATGATCCAGTCGGGAACCTCCCAGTCAAACTGCCGGCAGATTTCAATCCCAACTGTTTTTTGACCTTCGATCCTCAGACTATTCATCGAGTTCGCCAGATAGATGCTTTGATCGGACGTGACTTCCTGAACGATCTCCATGCAGCCGTCAAAGTCAGTATCCAATGCCAACACATGCGCCCCATTTGAAACGGGTTGGATCAACTGCGCCGTACTCACCTTTCCAGCCGGTAAAAAAATGATTGCCGGGATCGCTGCGTAAGCTGCATAGGCGGCCAGCGCCGCACTGGTATCCCCCGTACTGGCACATGCAACGGCTCGAACGGGATTCGATTCCTGGCTCATCATTTGTTTCACAACACTGACCAGCACAGTCATCCCGAGATCTTTGAAACTAGCGGTATGACTATTACCGCATAGTTTGATCCAAAGGTCGTTCAGACCCAGTTGCTTGCCAAGCCGATTAGCCCAAAACAAGTTCGTGTTGCCTTCGCACATGCTGACAACATTTTCATCATCGATGTCGGGGACCACCCACTCTCGCATCCCCCACACACCGCTCCCGTATGGCCAATGAGTTGTGCTGGCTCGCGAATCAAACAACTGTTGCCATTTGTAAGGATTGAGTTCTTTAAGAGGTTCGCGTTCGTGATAAACCTCTAACAACGATTGACATTTCGGGCATCGATAGATGACGTCGTAGATCGAATACTTGCCTTCACACCCGGCAAAACATCGAAAATAAACCCTCGATGTGGACGAATCCGACGGAAGTTTTTCCTGGGCGGGCACTTGAATTGACATGGGCAGGTCCAACTTGAAACTTGGCAAAGACTAGGCTTCTATTGGTCGACAATTGGGATGTCGACCAATATAGATTGCGGGGACCACTTAATTAGATTATCCGCCGGTCTTTTTTACAACCTAAATTGATCGGTCGCCAAGTTTCAAACGGTCAATGGCTCCAAAAATTTCTGTTATGATCGGTAGTCGCCGGGTCCGAATATCGCCATGGGTGAACTCCAAATTTGTGCCCCACACCATCACTCCACTCATTGAACAGGTAACTCCAGTGAAATCTGCCAAACCAGTTCTTTTGTTACTCACACTTTTTTCACTCAGTTTTTCAGTTTGCCTGGCCGAGAATCCGAAGCCTGAACAACCCAACATCTTGTTCATTTTTGCGGATGATTACAGCTACGATTGCGTCCACGCAACCGGCAACAATGAAGTCATGACGCCCAACATTGATTCCATTGCTCGGCAAGGCACCGAGTTTTCCCGAGCCTACAACATGGGTGGATGGAACGGAGCGGTCTGTATCGCCAGTCGAACCATGTTGAACACGGGACGATTCATCTGGACAGCCAATAATCTGGACCAGAAAAAAGAACGACAAGCCAATCGTTTTTGGTCGCTCCAAATGAAACAAGCTGGCTACGAAACGTATTTCACTGGCAAGTGGCACGTCAAAACTAAACCGAATCTTATTTTCGACCATGTCGGAAGCGTCCGGGGTGGAATGCCTAAACAGACGCCTGAAGGTTACAACCGCCCCGTCGAAGGCCAGGAAGATGTCTGGTCGCCATTCGACAAATCAAAGGGAGGATTTTGGCAAGGTGGCAAACACTGGAGCGAAGTGGTGGGCGATGAAACGGTAGGATTTCTCGATAACGCGGCTCAATCTGAAAAACCGTTTTTCATGTACGTCGCTTTCAATGCACCTCACGATCCTCGCCAATCTCCCAAGGAGTTTGTGGATAAGTATCCACTGGAAAACATCTCGGTGCCGCCCAATTTCTTGCCCGAGTATCCCTACAAAGACGCGATGGGCAATAGCAAGAAACTGCGAGATGAAAAATTGGCTCCGTTTCCCAGAACTGAATATTCAGTCAAAGTCAATCGGCAAGAATACTACGCCATCATTACTCACATGGACCAACAGATTGGCCGGATCCTCGATCACCTGAAAACGATCGACAAAGCTGATAATACGTACATCGTATTTACCGCGGACCATGGGCTTTCCGTGGGACATCATGGACTCATCGGAAAACAAAACATGTACGAACACAGCGTCCGCGTTCCTTTTTTCATTGCAGGCCCTGATATTCCCGCAGGTCGGACCATCGAAAACCGAATCTATCTACAAGACGTTGTGCCAACGACGATGGAACTAGCTACTGGTAAAGTCCCCAGTTTCGTGAAGTTCAAAAGCCTGGTACCCATGATCCAAAGTCAAATCAACGAGCACTATCGATCGATTTACGGAGGATACATCAATCTTCAAAGGATGGTCATCCAGGACAACATGAAGTTGATTCTTTATCCGGAAGCCAAGAAGATTCGGCTGTACAATCTTGAAAACGATCCCCTGGAGATGAATGACCTGGCGCAGGATCCGAAATTCAAACAAGTCATTCAGGACCTTTTCAACGAACTGCTTGAACTTCAAAAAGAAACGGAAGACGTGTTAGATTTAAAAGAGATTTTCGGACACACAGTCGGGATTTAGTTCCCGAATCAGATAGCGCTCTGCAAAAAACCGAGGCAGTTTTTACGGTTGCCCCAGACCTGAATTTGATGCTGGCCGTATCACGTGGAGGTCAAAAAAAGCGCCCCAACCACTGCCGCAAATGGGCCACACAAAATCCCTAGCCGTTTTGGCCTTAGCCACGGTTGATCCAAACACATAGTCGAACCGCTAATTCACAATATTAGCAAAGATTAGATTGTTGACTAAAAGTCGCCAGAGATTCTGCGTTAGTTAGAGACGGCCCTGAAACGCGTGCCTAATAGCAAGTCTACTCTTACGCACGGCGTCGGCGGTGACATCCCAAGGCAATCAAGCCCATCAGAAACAGTGACGATGAGGCTGGCTCAGGGACCAACGCGAAAGCAGTGACGCCGCCAAAGTCGAACGAATCACCGGTACCTTGATAACTGGCGGGGTGATCAAACAAGTTGAATGCAAGTCCGCTGACAGTGAATTCAAAATCGAAGTTGAAGGTGTCACCATCTGTGAAAGCATGTGTTGGAGTCGCTTGCCGCAAATCGATATCATCGGTCCCATCTATCTGACCATCGAGCTCAAATTCATCAAAAGTCGCTGAATAGGCTGTTGTATTTGCCCTTTGACCGGTGACTGTAATGTTGATTGCTTGCGTGTAATCAACATCATCGCTGGGTATCAAATCACCTAACTCATTGAAGTTCAAAACCGTTCCCGGATTATTTGAACTGCCTGGATCTAGCGAAGTATCTATCGTTCCTGATCCCAAGAATCGGACGATCACGTCACTTGATAGGTCATTCAGATCCGAGGGTCTGAAAATAATGACGAGACTGCCTTGGCTGGAAGGTGCCGGAATCAAAGTTAAAAGCAAAAAGCCGAGAAAAGCGATGCGATTCATGATGCTAGTTCAAAGTGAGTCGTTCAAATTACCAGGTTTACTATAACTAGTTCAGATCTCCTCGCTATCCTCTTGAGCCAATTATGAACGGATCTCCATAAAAATGGGATCTCTGCCGTTTAAGCCCTGAATAGTTTCCATTAACTCTGTTTAACGAAAAATCGGGCGAATCAGTGTTTACTAGCACGGGCCTTAGAATGGATCGTCTTCTTCGTTCTCGCCAATCGAAGTTTGCAATTCTTCGAACCGGACTTTGAATTTCGGATGGACACGAAACCAGAACACTCCATCCCGGGATGCCTCAACGGTAGGTGGTCCGTCGTCTTGACACATCACGCATTGGCCAATTTTTAACTTGGATTTCTTTTTGATGGTCTTTTGCTTCCCATCTGTTCCATCCAAAAACAGATGAATGAGCCAGCCGATAGGTCCCAAAAATACATGCAGCACAACGGCCAGCAAAATCGGGACACAACCGTCATTGGATTTAGTGGTGACAATTTCATCTACATATTTTACCGTCACACGATCGTAGGTAAACATCCCACAACGACAACAAGTGTCCGGCATCGGATCGGTTTTCCGAATCGGAATCACTTCGGAACGTGAATCGTCGAGGTGGTCCAAAGGTAAGTTTCTCCTACTGTTTCGGCCGTTGCCAATGAGTTTGCGCGTGAAACAAACACCGGATCAATAGCTCAAATTTCGTTTTGTTCCCCAGTCTTAATTCAGCAAGACCACTTAATCAAGCCAAGAGTGCCTGCATCCGCCAACGTTGGTGGAAAGAAAAGATGCGGCCGGCAGTAGAAACAGGGTTCCTTTGCCGTTTCTTAGATTGAGGCATCACAGGAGTCAAAATGGAGTATGCGATCAAAGCTGGCTGTTTTTAGTCTTCACTGATTTTCTTTTTCAAGGGAACTTTTAGCCATTCGAAGCATCTAAGCTGAGACAGTTTCTTTAATAACCAATCATCCGGGGCGATGACAACTCCCCAGACGTGAAGCCGATAGCACCGGCTTCACATTTAGGACCCCGAGCTTGCCTCGGGGTCATCTTTTATTGATGGCTGTTTTAATTCGTCGCTGTCGTGGAGTTGGTTCTACTTCGACGATCCCTGTGTTGTCGCTAACAGCCCCTTTTCATCACAATAAAGTGGATATAATTTCTAAAATAGGAAGTGGTTGCCGGGCACAGATTGTTCTACTTTAAGATGGCGGCCAAAAAACTGACACAAGCGTCACAATTGTGCTGATCCGTACAAGTGACATGTGTGTTGATTGCCTGCAACGTTTGTGATGTCGCACAATCACTATTTCTTGAATCTCCCGTTTGCCAAAATTCACTTATTCCAGAAATAGGGATTCCCGAATCGATTGTTGACTTATGTTTGCTAGGGCCTAGAGCCCATGTTTTTGAAGATCAACTTGGGAATCAAATCCAAATGGCAGGCAAGCAAATTTTAGTGGTCGACGACAGTCAGACCGTCCGTGTCCTTGTAGAAAGAATCCTCACCAGTGCTGGATTCGATGTGGTTATCGCTCGTGACGGATTCGAAGGTCTCGAAAAAATTACATCGGAAACCAAACTCGTTGTTCTCGACGTCAATATGCCAGAACTGGATGGCTATGGCTTCTGTGAAAAGCTCAATTCGATGAGCAAGGACTACGAACAACTTCCAATCGTTTTCCTAACCAGCATTGAATCCAAAGCGTTGGAATTGTTGGGCCGCCAGTTCGGTGCGTACCTGAATAAGCCAGTCTCCAAAGACAAACTTCTGGCGGCTGTTGACGATTTGTTAAGCCGCACCGAAGCAACCGTTTAATCGTCACCTGTCCCCTAAGAGGATGCCTGAAACCATGGCTGAACCGGATCAGGAACCTGAAATTCCCGTTAGCTTCGAAATCGATATCGATCAGTGGAAGCGTGATATTCAGATTTTCGCTTCAACCACTCAAGAAGCCCTTGAGGGAATCGTTTCTGATCTTTCGGGACTGTGTAACGACAGGCCGTCGAACCATTCTCCTAAGTCGAATCTCGAAATGAACTCGGAATCGTCAACACGTTTTTCCAATGAAAATACAACTCCTCCAGAAGCGACAAATAGCGTTTCAGAGGATCGTTTCTCAAGCCTAAAAGCCCGGTTAGCTGCAAGACTTGAAAAACAAGATCGGTAACCCTTCTTCATTCCCTGTTAAGTTCGCATGAAATCATCATCCCACTTTGTTGAACGATACTGTGTTTTTCGAAGCGACGATCGTTGGTATGGCATGAATGCATTGGCAGTTCGAAGCGTAACGCCTCGCCCCGCCATTACCCCAACGCCGCACAGCGATCCTACGATCGTGGGACTTTGTCACCTTCAGAACGAATTCTTGCCAGTTCTAAGCATGCGTTCATTGACTCAAATTCAATACGACACGTGCCCCGAAACGGAACCTCAGTTACTCGTATTGTTAGGTCCAGAAGGGGCCTGGGGATTGTTGATCGATCAGATCGAGACGCTAACGGAACTTGAAACTTCGATTTCGAATTTTTCGAACACCGAAGATAAGTGGAACAAAGTCGCGTTGGGTTCAGCGTCCTGGAAAAACGAAGTCTTGGAAATCCTGGACCCCTCGGCTCTTTATGAATACGCCCGAAGTCTGACCGGTAGCTTTTGGCAAAACTCACATTCGACTCAACCTTGCTAACTCTGGGTTTCGCAATGAACTTGAAACTGATCCAACTGATTTCTGGTGCCTCGGGCACTTTAGGTGGGGCCCTGTTGACGATCGGGTTCGTCCAATCAGCCACTGCCCCGCAAGTCGGAATGATTATGGGCGGAGTATTAGTAGCCGGTATGGGCAATTGGTTCGCCTGGTTCAAATTAAGCAATGCATTAAGGGTTGTCGAAATTGATCAACCGGAGAAGGGGAGTTTCAAAGAGGTTTCCGAATTTCAGACCCGGCTGAACCAAATCTGGCAAAATCGAGTCGACGAAGCTCTTGCCCAAGGAAATCAAGATTCAGTCGAATTGGAAGAAGTCAAACAGTTTTTGAATCGCATTGACCGCCGCAAAGGTTCTTCAAGTTCGATTCGCGAATCCGTTCCCGTCAAAGTTCGACTCGAAAGGGTGCTTGATGGGTATGGAGCCCAGGTGGATGCCAATGTTCGACAAGTCATTTCCTGCGGCCGAGAGATCCAGCGGTCCGTCGAAGAAATCGTGAGCGGTTCGGAAAACCAATCGGACCTCGTTGGACGCACGACCAGCATCGTTGAGGAAATGTCATCTCGCGTGATGAGTATCTGCGACACCGCCGACACGGCGTTGAACGCTTCTTCCGATGTCAGGAATCACATCGAATCAGGACTTGCAGAAGTTAAAACCCTGATCGACGAAATGAAACAAATTCGCAATCACGCATCGGCTCGAGAACGAAAACTGCAAACACTTGGCGAGCACACTCGTGAAATTGAATCAATCGTCGAAAGCATCGGAAGCCTATCCTCACGGACTGACTTGCTCGCCCTCAATGCTTCAATTGAGTCGGTTCGGGCCGGAGAGCATGGTCGGGGTTTTGCGATCGTAGCCGATGAAGTCCGGGCCCTAGCGGAACAGTCAGCTGAAGCCGTTCAAGATATTTCACGAAGAATTGAAACCATTCGTTTGGAAACGGGCAAATCCATTTCCGTCGCATCCGGTGAACACAACCAAATGAATGATGTCATCCATCGAATGTCCGAAACCATGACTTCCTTGGAAACTCTTCTCGATTCCGCCGAACAGTCACGAGGCGGACTGGACACGATCACCCAGGAAACAGGTCGGCAACTAAAACTAACTCACGACATGGTGACCGCATTAGAACAAAGCAGTGAAACGAGCCAACACAATCGTAGCCGAGCCGAAGGGGCTCACTGGACATCCAAGTCACTGGCTGAAGTTGCTGAAAAACTGAATTCATCCCTCAGTCTTTTCCGTCGACAAGGCAACGAGTCCATCACTTCCTAATTATTGTCTCGAAATTTCAATCACGTCTCGAAACCCAGATGAACCAGAAAAATCAAAATTCGAAACTCATCGATCAGCTGGTCGCCATCCAGGAGTTGTTGGTTGCTGAGACATTTGATGGCCCAACCATGTGCGAAGTCGCCGCCGAACTGGGGATGCTCGCCGAAATGGCCCACGAAATCGAACGCGTCGATGTCGAATTGGCCGCCGCTTGCCTGTCCCAATTAGCCGAAAATACCAATCAGATTACTGGCTCACAGCGATCCGACGTCGTTGAATTCATCATCATGAACGTCTTGTTGATCGACGAATTCGTAGATGACCCGGACAGCGCCGATGAATTGAGCAGAATTCCCGAGCTTGCGAATTCGAATTGGCCGAAACTGAATTTATTGACGATCGCGAAGCCTGAACCAAAAATTCAATCCCAGCCTGCTTCACATCCGACTCGCGAAGGTGACGGTCCCAAATCTGAAGACGAATCTTTGGAAAGCCAGCAGATTCAATTGATGTTGGCTGCCCTTGCTGGAACCCAAGTCTCCGCTCCTGAATCCGAATCGTTTGAAGAAAACTCCATGGCTTCGCTTGCCACGTCGAAGCCATCTTCACCGGTAAAGGAATCAAAATCGAAACAAAAAAATTCGAAGCGAAAAAAATCCCAACCAAACCCATCACAATCCCAACCAACACAAACCCAATCCCGTCAGAAAGAAACCAACTCGGCTAAACCACCTGTTGAATCTGATAAGCTCCTTGAAACTGACAAACTCGCAGAAGCAGGTCAAACACCACCGGCCCAAACTCTGTCGATTCCCAAACCTCCTGAACACGGTGACGAAGATGCTCGCAAGATGCTCATCGACGACCCCATTCTTCTGGAAGCGTGGTTGGACGATGCCCTTCGTTGCCTGGGGTCGATGGAACAATGTGCCATTCAATTGGAATCGACTCCTGACGAAACCTCCTCGGTCCAACAGTTTTGTCGTGAACTCCACACCATGAAAGGGGCTTCGGCTTCGGTTGGACTAGGAGAATTTGCAGCCTACCTGCACGAACTCGAATCGGCCCTCGAAGAAGTTTTTGAACAGTCCGCCAATCTCGATGTGGACGCTTTGTTCTTGGCAGTTGACCACGTTCGCAAATTGGTTGACTCGCTGCAGGGAATTGAAACTGATTCTCAACCTATCGTCACCGAATCGAACGACACGCCGGCTGCTGCAGCGACGGTGAAAAATCCAGTCAGCCCGCCAGCTCGAAAATTAGAGGCTATCAATTTTTCAACCAACGACGAAGCATCCGTACGCGTCCGCGCATCAAAACTCGATCGCTTAATGGATATGTTGGCCGAGTTGGTTGTCCTGCGAAACCGTAGAGAAAGTCACGCGACAGAATTTAACGAATTGAATCGAGAACTGGCTCGCTGTTCCGCAAGAATTGGATTGGCGGACGAACAATGGCGAAATGAGGCGGTAACAGGAGTCAACGAGCGATCCGTCGCCAACATGACCGAAGTAGCCAAAGATATCGAAGCCGTTTCCAGTGGACTCCGAAATCTGCAGAAACCGGTCAACTCTGACAATGCGGCAATCTCGCGATTCATCGGAGCATTCCGGCAGGAACTGATGCAATTGCGTCGAGTTCCCGTAAGTGGACTGTTCAACCGATTACAGCGAGCCGCACGTGATGCTGCCAAATCCGAAGACAAAAAAGTCACTGTCAAACTAATGGGTGAAAATTCAGGACTGGAACAAGAGATTCAGGAAAAACTGTTCGAATCACTTCTTCATGTTGTCCGAAACTCAGTCAGCCACGGAATTGAAACTCCGTCCGATCGAAAAAAAGCAGGGAAGGATCCTGTCGGCCACGTCGAACTGGAAGCTTCTTCTAACGCTCAACTACTTGTCATTGAAGTTCGAGACGATGGCGGCGGAATCAATTACGGAGCGATTAAAAAACGAGCCACTGAAAAAGGTCTTATCGGTCCGATGGATAATCCGACTGAAAATCAACTGGGAAAACTGATTTTTCATCCCGGTTTCTCGACACGCCAAACCGCCAGCACCGTTTCCGGACGAGGTGTCGGCATGGATATTGTTGCCACCACAATGGACCAGTTACGGGGGCGGATCGAAGTTGAATCGGTTTCGGGACAAGGGACCACCATGAGATTTTTGATTCCACTCAGGACCGGAATCGAACACGTCATGCTGTTTCGGGCAGGAGGCCAGATTTTTGCACTTCCAATGCAATCCGTCACTGCTGCGAAATCATCGCAATCCAATGTCCATTTTGACTTAAAGTCGGTTTTGGGAATTAACGTCAATCAAGCATCATCGCAATCCGAAAGTGCCAAAAAATCAGACGTGATCAAAATCCGAAGTCACCAAGCCGGACAGAATCAGCAATCCGGTCTCACATTAGGCGTTGACGAATTGTTAGGACCGGAAGAAGTGGTCGTCCGAGGGTTGCCCAACATCTTAAAAAATCATCCGCTATTTTCCGGAGTCACACTTTGTGGATCCGGAGAAAAAGTACTCCTGCTTGATAGCGAAGCTTTGGTGGCTTACTGCGATCAGTGTGATGACAGCATTCAATCCGAAGACAAATCGGCGGCCGATTCTGAGGGGCATCACCCTCATCGCAAGTCTGCATTGATCGTCGACGATTCGCTGACGGCCCGAAAAGTACTGGCCAAAATTCTCAGAACCCAAGGTTTTTCTGTCGTTGAATCGGGAGATGGCATCGAAGCGATCGAAAAACTGCACAAATCCAGGTTTGATCTCGTTTTAACCGACCTCGACATGCCACGCATGGGAGGCCTGGAACTGTTGTCGGATATTCAAACCGGTCAATATTGCGACGCAATCACCGTAGTCGTGAGTAGTCGAAATGAAATGGTCTTTCGAGACAAAGCAATCGAAGTTGGCGCGCACGAATTTATCAATAAACCCGCCTCCGAAAAATCCATTATCGAACTGCTCGAAAAACTGCAGTTGCTCCCCGAATCCGTGGAAGGATAAACATGAAAGATAACACCATATTGGTCATCGACGATAGCGCAACGATCCGTCGTCTCTGCGACAACGAACTCAGTTCCGCTGGATACCATGTTCTGCTTGCCGGCACTGCAGAAGATGGCGTCGCCATGGCGCAAGCGGAAATTCCCAGCCTGATCATCCTGGATCATCAACTGCCTGGGACAACTGGTTACGAAGTTGCCTGCAGTCTGCTGGAACAGGAACAAACAGCTAAAATTCCGGTCGTTGCCAGTTCGACGCTCCGAAAGAAAGCCTACGCGGAATACGTTGACTGTGACAACGTCGTCGACATGCTTCCCAAGCCATACACCGCCGATGCCTTAATTGCTACCGTCGAAAACGCCATCAACACAGCCGAAATGGTGGTCCAATCGCAATGTGAAGGTTCCGCAGTTCCAGAAGTGATCGACGAGTTGGGCGATGCCGATCTGGCCGGCAACTTTCAATGCTTCAGCGTCCGCGAAGTACTCGACATGCTGAACAATGGAACCAAAATCGGAACCCTTGAAGTCGAATCGGAACGGGTTCGAACAATCATCCATGTGTCGGAGGGAAGAATCCAAGCAGTCACCGCAACTGGGATTGATCCCGATACGGTTGGCTCCCAGTTACCCGAAGCCCTTTCCGAATTGGCTCCCGTGGTAAAATTTACCGTTGCCGGTCGCCGCGGTTCGGAAGTCGACGGGTTGGTAGAACTTCTAAACAACAAAGTGCTTGACCCACGGCTACTTGGAAAACTGCTGAGATTGCAAGCTGCGATTCTATTGCGATCCTGCTTTCGTTCCAATCTAAAATCCTTTCGGTTCATCCAAAACCAACCGCTTCCTCCCTTGTTCCAAAAACTCCCACTCAATGCCAGTTTATTGGGAACCTTGGTTGAAGGAGCTTTAATTTGTGATGAAAGCGAACTGCCAGGGCTGGGCGAACAGATTGGTTTCTCAAGAAAATCAGTTCGCGGACAAAATCTTGATCGGGCAGGTTTGTCCAGTCGCCACATGAAAGTCCTTTCAATCATTGCCGAACCAACCACCCCTCAACAATTGGCAGATCATCTGGACTGGTCGATCGAGGAAGCTTGCCGCGTCCTTCATGGATTTGAAATGGCAGATCTGGTTGAACGCTGTCAAGTTTCAGACGTTCTCAAAATTCTAGCCGTTGTTGCGACCCCAACGCTGGGTCGAACCATCGACACCTGCCTGCGGGGCAATCAAGAGTTTGCCAAAGGTCGAATTGTCCGAGACGTTCTCGCTCTAAGAATGTTGCTGCGACGTGCCCGTCCCGACGTCATCTTGATGGACCTTTCCGACGAAACCAACACCGTATTTTTGGAAGAAAACGAAGACGCACTGGAAGGTATCCAAATTATCGGTTTCCACGAGGATCCCACCGAATCGTTCACTGGAATCGAACAGGTTCTGGCCAATGAATGCGAGGCGGGTGAAATTGCCGAATTACTCGGACTTCCGAATCAGGATTTTCCATCGACGCCGTTGTCGACGTCCCACCATCAAGCTGCTGCCGACGCAACCACTGGAACAGGATTCTAAACCATGGACATGAATTCAATTGATCCTAACAACCCTTCGTATCTGATCATTATTCAAGGTACCGAAGAACCTCAGACGATTCGAATCGATGAAGACAGCAGCTACTTCGTCGGATCTGGCAATAATTGCGGAATTCAGATCGAAAACGACGATGTCTGCCAAATCCATTGCATGGTGCTTAAAAAAGATGGGATCGTTTCGGTACAAGACTGGAATACCGGTTCGACGTTCGTCAACGGCCAATGCATTGACACCGAAATGAAATTGCAATCGGGCGACCAAATCGAAATTGGTCAATGCAAAATGATTCCGGTTCTGGATCGGCAGTTTCACCTCGGAATCGCGACTGAGATTCTGGAAGATCCTTCCAATGTGAATGCATCTTCTCCTTCTCGGTTCCACACCCCTGATCTAGTCACAAATGAGGCTGCGAGAGTTAGCGAAGATTCTACCTTCGAAGAAGAAGAATCTATCGAAGATAGTTTCGATCTCACCGCTGAAATCATTGACGTTAAACTGGACGAAGATTCTGACTCACCATCCCATGAAGAGAACTTGAGTCTTCAGGTGGCGGTTCGTCGCGAAGAATCAGCATCAGCATCCAATCAGGTTGCCGAGGCAGAATTCATCAAAACCTACCTTCGCCCAGATTACGAAATCCCGGGAATTCAAGCCGATTCGGCAGCAAACAATGACCCTTTTGAGGACCCATGGGGTTCCGATTCAGAGTCAGGTCCAAAAACTGAATTTGCCCCGGAAGACTCGGAGACCACCTCCAACACAGAACCGTCTCACCTGGATGAAAAAACTCGAAAGTTCATTTACAACATTGATGGCGACTACGATGACGACGTAGATGTTGATCTTCCGAGCGAATTTTTGGCCGATCCATTCCCCGAAAGTACCCTTTCAACCGATTCGCCCAACGAAAAATTATTGAAAGCCGAAATCGAACAACTTCGATTCGAACTTGCCGATCGAGATGAATTGATTCGCAGTCTTCAAACGAAGCCGGCCTCACGAAATCACGAATTTGAAGAAGCCGAACAAACTCTCAAGCTGGTTGGTCGTCTCGAAGAACTTCTTGAAGAACTCGAAACGTCCGATGAGCGCATCCGTAGCCTCGAAGAATTGCTTCGACTATCCGAACAGGCCAATGCAGCGGAAAAAGAAGAACGAAAGCAACTCAATGTTTGGGTCCATGAAATCGAAGATCGGATTGCGACCCGCGAATCGGAATCCAAAGCCGAAATCGAACGCCTGACAGAGTTGTTAAGACAATCCCGCAGTGAAGTCAAACATTCCGAAGACCAGTTCACTCACCTAATAGCTTCGCAGCAACAAACCGATTCTGGTATCTCGACGGAAGCTAACCAACTGATCCGGGAATGCCGGGACCAGATCCAGGAACTGAAGTCTCAATTGGATGATGCCAATCAAGAGAACGCAGACTTGCGAAAAAATGCTATTTCCGGAAATATCGAGGAATTCCAAACCGAAAATATTGAGCTAAAAGAGCAATTGGCTCGTCTGGAAGTCGAAAGTGCCCGAGAGAAAGCAGAGCTTGCCAGAAAGCATGCGGAAATTGAACGGCTCACCAATGACCTGGACGAAAAACTGATAACCGCCAAAAAAATCAATCAAGGCGATTCCCGGATTCAGGCGATGCGACAACACCTACGTGAAATTCATGAAGAAGAACAACAGGAAAAAATGGACCAATGGAACCAAAGTCTCAGTGGCAAAATCCTGAACCTTTTGAATCGGTCCCGCAGAAACTAATTTTAATTCAAACAGAATCTAGTCAAATTCAAATACGCAGGAATTAGATCGGGTTCGTTGATCGCCCAGATTTCAAAAATCAATCGATCCACTCAACTTTTCCACCAGATCCAAAATGTCATTACCCGAAATGGAACCAAGCCAGGGAAAACAACAGGTTCTCACCGAGATACGATCAGGACGACGGCTTGAAAAAATCGCTTCCAGCATCGGAAGCTTTCTGGATAACCAGTTAGAGCGGTTGGAAGCGGCTTTTGAAAAGATTGAAAGAGTCGCTGCTAACGATCGAATCGTACAAAACATCCTGGCGGAGTTCGAACTTGAAAAAAGAGAATGGGAAATGGAACGACAGGCCGAGATCGATCGACTTAACCGCGCCGGTGAAGAGCTGATCGAAGCGTGGCAAAAACTTGAATCCGAAAAGAAGGGCTGGATGGACGAACGAGAAAAACCATGAAAGACGTCATCTCATTCGAACAATTGATTGTCGCTTCTACAGACCAGACCGAACAATCAGCCAATCGGGTTTTAGCGACATCACGCCCCTTCGACGACCATTTCTACGATCGAGTCTGCGATTGGTGTCCTGACCGAAAAGGATTACGAAAACAGCACTCACATGCGATCAGTTTTTTTTCGCTTAACCAAAATCAAAGTGCAATCGCGAGGAGTGTGATTGGATCGGAGTGTTTTACGCACGGCAGAAAACAGATCATTTCCAAGGTGTTGGTGTTTGACACGGTCGAAATGGGTCATTTCCATAACAATTCGGCTTTGTTGATTCACCACCTTGCCAGCCACGGCATTCTGAATTTACGGTTTGATCGCTCAGAAGAATTGAAAACAATCGAATTTCCCTTCCAATTAATTGCCAATCTTTCCAGCCGCTCGGATGTGGATTCCATGTTGATGGGTGAAATTGCCCAGGCAATCGAATTGCACGGAATGATTGGGCTTGTCGGAATTGAGAATCCGTTAACTTACGTGCGTGCAGTGATCAATCTGCTTCCATGGAAAGATCGGTCCAACATTAGTTTTAATTACGGGCTGGAAATCCACGAGAAACGCCCCTTTACCATACATCTTTACAAAGAGGACTCTCACGAATTGTCGACTTACCTTAGCGAGAATCGAATCCGACGCGTTTCACCCTCAACGCTTTTGGCGGAAATCGAACAAAACCAGATCAAAATCCGGCAGACAGTGGTTGACGCCTGATTTTGCAACCACCTAAACCGAATCGCTGTTGGATTCTAAAGTTCGACGCCGCAGCCCAATTCTAGCAGCGTTTGTTCTGAAATATTTCCACCACAAATGATGACGATCACATTCTTACCCACCCATCGCTCCTTGTTTCGGACCAATCCGGCAAGAGCGGTGGCAGCGGCCCCTTCGATCGGATCCGGTGCCAATTCATAAAATCGCCGAAGCTCTTGTATGATTTCATCTTCGGTCACACTAATCGTGTCCGTCAGTAGTTTTTGACAAAGCGGAAACGTGACTGAGTCCTGCTCGACACCACCTGCGGTTCCTTCCGACAAAGTTGGCTTGGACGGGAGATTTAGAATCTTCCCTTGTTCCAACGATTGAATCATTACGTTGGAGTTTTCAGGTGAACAGGCCACAACTTCGCATTTCGGAAATGCTCTTTTCAAACTGGCACCAACGCCACAAATGAGCCCGCCTCCACCCAGCGAACCGATGACAGCATCCACGCTTTTCAACTGCTCAAATGGCATCGGTTGGCCAATAATTTCTTCCCCGATTGTGCCTTGGCCAGCAATCACCAACGGATCGTTATAAGGGGAAACATAGACGACGGAATTTTGTTCACTGAAACGGCGTGCTTCCAATTCTGCTTCCACACAATCCTGCCCAAAAATCCGAACTTCTGCGCCGAGAGAACGGATATCCTGCAATTTTACTTCGGCGGCATTTTCAGGAGCAAATACAATCACTTCTAAGCCTAATTCTTCCCCCGCCAAAGCCAAAGCTTTTCCATGATTGCCCGTCGAAGCCGCCACGAATCCGAATTCATCAGTCCGCTCGTTGGCTGCCAAACATTTGTTCATCACCCCCCGAAACTTGAACGAGCCGGATCGCTGCAGGTTTTCATACTTCAGCATCACATTGGCACCAGTCAATTCGCTGTAGCAATCCGAAGGTATCAAAGGAGTTGGTAACAGAAATGCATCCGTGCGACCGCGAGCGATCTGGATTTCATGTTGAAGTTTCGAAAGTTTCATGGAGTTGGTTGAATAAATTCCGGTTGCCAGTTTCAGTACATTCGCGAAAGCCGAATAAGAATGGCATGGCTACTTTCGGGTTTTGTTGGATTTTTTATTTTTGGATTTCCGGTTCCGACCTTGCCGTTCCAACGCCGCCAATTCGGTTGCTTGTCCGAGATCGCCCTGTTGAGCCATCCAACTGTCCAACCTCTGGCTAAGCTCATTCTTGATCGTTGAAAATGCAGGGTCGTCAGCAAGATTATTCCATTCCAATGCGTCACTTTGAAGATCGTACAACTCTTCGGCAGGTCGAAAGTGATACCGTTTCACCCGTTCCTTAGCAGCCAAATCTCCGTTTTCAGCTTTCGTCACCCAGGATTCAAAACAGGTCGACTGGGTGCAGGCATTGGTAAATTTTATTTCAGGAGACAGGTTGCGGATATATTTAAATCGCTGACCTCGCACCGATCGGATTCCGTAGGTGTCCGACCCATTGATGATTCCCCGGGTCGTCATGATTCCGAATGCATATTGCTTATGCTGTTTGCGTGCCCCTGTTAGAACTGGCAAAAACGATTTTCCATCCAGCCCTTCAGGACGCTCCACATGAGCGGCATCGAGAAACGTGGGCAGAAAGTCAACGTATTCGATCATCGCATCCGACTCAGATCCGGCTTCGATTTTTCCTGGCCATTTCACAATGCAAGCACTTTGAAGACCTGTTTCATAACAAGTCCACTTTCCAAATGCGAAGGAGGAACCCTGCTCACTTACGATCTCTAACATTGTATTTCCCGTTAGATCATGTTTATCTAACAACTCGACAATTTTACCGACTTGATCGTCAAAGTAAGTAATTTCAGCCAGATACTTTGACATGTCAGAGCGTGTTTCTGGCGTATCGACAAAATAGGGAGGCAGTTGAACTTCTTCAGGCGGATATTGTGTCGCGTCTCCTTGATCCCAGGGAGAATGGGGCTCATTGGAGCAGGCGAAAAGACAGAACGGCGTTTCCGACGCTTGGCACTGTTGAAACAAATTTTCGATCTCAGCCATGTCTGGATTCTTTTTTCCAGAATACTCAAAATCAAAAATGGACCTTGGTGAGATATGGGTTTTCCCACTCAAAGCCAATCGATACCCACGAGGTTTTAGGTATTGGACAATGCTTTGCGTTCCGTCTTTCACGAACGTATGGTTGGGATAGGCACCGCTTTTGACTGGATAAAGCCCCGTATAAATATTATGACGCGTTGGAGAACACATCGGGGCAGCTTGAAAGCAGCGGCGAAATTTCATCCCCTGCATAGCAAGTCGATCAATATTCGGAGTTTTTGCTTGCCCGCCATAACATCCAATGTCTCGAAATGTACAGTCATCCGCCATGATGAACACGATATTGGGCAACACTGAATCACTTGCTCTAGCGTTTAAAAAACAGCTTCCGCACGCCAAACCAATTGCTAAACAGATGAACCGAATTTGAAACATGATGCGTTCTCGTTTTTGATTTGGGATCGAATCGAAAATTAAATCCAACCTACGGCTTCATTATCTGCATCCACAAACACCGAACAAGTGCGACGATCATGTCGGTCTATGTCGCAGCAATCACAAATGCCCCTGCTTGGTTTCCTGATTTTAAATGCCAAAAACCGGGAAGATCGGGGCGGGAATCCCCGAAATTGAACGCCTTTCGCCCAACCGATGTCCCTATTCGACGCTTGTCGACCTATTTCTAGATGGTAGCCGGGATCTAATCGGTTGTGGGAATTCGATTTATCGAAATTCCGGGTTCTGGCTACCACTTTATTTAATTGGAAGCGACGCGACTCGCTCGTTTTCGGTCCGATTGTCGGAGCAGGATTTTGCGCAATCGAATGTTTTCAGGAGTGACTTCTACCCACTCATCATCCTCGACATATTCCAAGGCCGCTTCCAGTGAAAAGTCTCTTGGTGGTTTCAGCAGAATGTTGTCATCACTTCCAGCAGCTCGAATATTGGTCAACTGTTTTTCTTTGGTCGGATTGACGGGCAGGTCGTTGGAACGAACATGTTCTCCCACGATCATTCCTTCATATACTTGGTCGCCGGGGCTGACAAACATTTCGCCTCGCTGTTGCAAACCAAACAAGCCAAACCCGACCGCCTTTCCAGAAGCCATCGAAACCAAAACGCCATTGGTACGGACCGGAATTTCGCCTTCGACTGGCCGGAACTCAAGAAATCGATGATTGATGATCGCAGTCCCCTGAGTCGCGTTAAGTAGCTTGGTCCTTAACCCGATCAAACCCCTCGCTGGTATCACGAATTTGGCAAGATTGAACTCTCCTCGATTTGTCATTTCCAATAACTCACCCCGTCGATTACCGACCAATTCCATCACGGGGCCAAACTTGTCTGCGGGGACCTCGACTACCAGGGTTTCGAATGGCTCCTGTTGGACGCCATCCATTTTTTTGATGACTACTTTCGGTTTCCCAACCGACAATTCAAATCCCTCGCGACGCATCGTTTCGATCAGCACAGCTAAATGCAAAATCCCTCTTCCAGACACCGCAAATGAGTCACCCGATTCCAGCGGCCGAACTTTTAAAGCAACGTTTCGTTCCAGTTCTTTATTCAACCGTTCGCGCAATTGCCGACTCGTCACGTACTTTCCTTCTTTACCGACCAGAGGAGAGCTATTGATCGTAAAGATCATCTCGAGCGTCGGTTCGTCGACGGAGATCCGTTCGACCGGTTCCGAAAGCGATAGGTCACAAATGGTATCGCCAATCTCAATTTTTTCGAGGCCGATGATTGCGACCACATCTCCCGCTTCTGATTTTTCCACTTCGATGCGACCCAATTTATCGAACGAATTGACCGTGGAAATCTTGCACTGCCGGGCGATCCCGTCGGCACCAATCACGTTGACAGGTTGGCCTTTCTGAATCGTTCCCGAAAGAATCCGACCGACAGCGATCCGACCCACAAATTCTGACCAGTCCATCGTCGTGACACCCATCCGAAATTTGCCCGGTTCAATTTCCGGTGGCGGAACCTGGTCGACCACCAAATCGAGCAACGGATCCATATTGCCACCCAGGTTTTTGGGGTCGTGGGTTGCGTATCCATCTTTGGCCGAAGCATAGATGAATTGAAAATCGTCAAGGAACTGTTCTCCCCCCATTTCGATAATCAACTCCATTGCCTCGTCGACGACTTCTGAGACTCGGGCATCCGGCCGATCCACTTTGTTCACCACGACGATTGGCTTTAACCCAGCCTCCAGGGCTTTCCCCAACACAAATCGAGTTTGAGGCATGGGACCCTCAGCAGCATCGACCAGTAACAAAGCCCCATCGGCCATTTTAAGAACTCGTTCGACTTCGCCCCCAAAATCAGCGTGCCCGGGCGTGTCGATGATGTTAATTTTGACATCTTTGTAGGGCAGGGCGATGTTCTTGGCCAAAATGGTGATGCCTCGCTCCTTTTCCAAGTCACCCGAATCGAGAATTCGTTCACCTTGCAGTTGGGATTCGCGAAACTGTCCGCTTTGCCTTAACAGGCAATCGACCAACGTGGTTTTTCCATGGTCAACGTGAGCAATAATCACTATGTTTCGGATGTCTTTGCGGGAACCCATGGCAGTTTTTAAAGTTGGTTGAGGGTGAATGAAAGCCGACAATCTTATCGAGCCCCACCCAAGACCGGAAGGCGAAACCAAGCTTCAGAACTCAGGGCTAGAATCCTTCAATCGCCCAGTGACCCTTTCGCTGTCGCTGGATAAAATAAGACCCATAACCGGATCGAATGGTTCGTTAGACCAAGTAAGTAACTGGAGTAGAAATTGGCCCGCGTAGTACTCGCCATGTCCGGTGGAGTCGACTCAAGCGTTGCAGCCCATCTTTTGTTGGAAATGGGGCACGACGTGATCGGTGTTTTTATGCGCCATGGTGAGAAAGCAGTTGAGGCATGTTCGATCGACGGGAACTTGCAGTCGTCTCCTTTGCTTCCGGTTTTGAACAATCGCGCCGATCACAAACAGGGATGCTGTAGTGCCTCGGATGCCGAAGATGGACGCAAGGTTGCCGATCGACTTGGTATCCCGTTTTACGCCTTAAATCTGGAAGAAGAGTTCCGAGGTATCATCGATTATTTTGTCGATGAATACACGATTGGTCGGACACCCAATCCATGCGTTATGTGCAATAACCGGATCAAGTTCGGTAAGCTTTTTGATTATGCCGACAGTGTTGGTGCTGAGTTCCTTGCAACCGGGCACTACGCACAGATCTTTCACCAGCCGACCGGATCAAAACTTTGTCGAGGTGTCGACCTAGCAAAAGACCAGTCTTACGTCCTGTTTGGGATTAAACCCAAATATCTGAATCGGATGCTGTTACCGATTGGTCAATATGACAAACCATTTATTCGAAAAATTGCTGGACAACTCGGACTCAATGTAGCCGAAAAAAAAGATAGCCAGGAAATCTGTTTCGTCACCTCTGGAAAACATGATGAATTTGTCCGCCAACGCCGGGGGGACAACATCGATGAATCAGGCGGGAAGCTGGCTGGAGAAATCGTAACCACCGACGGAAAAGTTGTAGGCCAGCACCCAGGCATCGAACGGTTCACAATTGGCCAAAGAAAAGGTTTAGGAGTGGCGATGGGCGAACCATACTTTGTCGTCAAAATCGATCCCGCATCCCGACAAGTGGTGATCGGCAAAAAAGCAGAACTTGGAAGAACGGAATTGACAGCCAGCAGAACCAATTGGCTGGCTTCAATTCCTACAGGCGAATTCGATTGCCTGGCACAAATTCGCTACAACAGCCGATCTCAACCTGCCGTCGCTGAAGTTTTACCCAACTCTCAACTCCGCGTTCGATTTAACGACCCCCAAAATGGTGTCGCTCCAGGTCAGGCTGTCGTTTGTTACAAACAGGATCAAGTGCTCGGCGGCGGCTGGATCGATTAACGAGCCAGCAGGTCGCGACGTTCTCGACACCACCGATTATCCGGTTAAATGCAGGACCGGCGATTCGAATCAAACGTTGCCCGGAGCCTGACTTGGCAAACACAGAAATCAAATTCCCGTAAAAACCGCCAATAATCGTGTAGCTTTGCTTTGGATTGCGTCGCCGATTTAGCCACATTATCATAGGGACGTTCGAAAAAGGATGAGGAAATCACCGTGCTTAATGTTTTTACCGACCAATTTGATCTGATCCACTCCATCTCTCTTTTGGCCCAAGATGGCACACAGAACGAGATCGTAACCATTGCGATCTGGGTTGGCGTGGCTGTTTTCGGGCTATTCATTTTGGCCATTGCGATGGCTTTGTTCATGTACGGGAAGCTTTGGTTCCAAGCTTACATGTCTGGAGCCGACGTTCGAATGGTTGAATTGGTGGGAATGCATTTCCGAAAAGTCAGACCTGACATCGTCGTCAAAGCAAAGGTCATGGCGAAACAGGCGGGACTGGATATCAACCGTCGCACAGGAATCAGCACCGAAGTAGTCGAAGCTCACTTCCTTGCCGGCGGTGACGTGATGCGAGTGATCAACGCAATCATTGCGGCTCAGCGAGCCAACATCGAACTGGACTTTGACCGCGCCGCTGCGATTGACCTCGCAGGTCGCGACGTTCTCGACGCCGTCAAAACATCGGTCTACCCCAAAGTCATTGATTGCCCTGATCCTCAGCGAAGTGGCAAAAGCTTACTTAGCGCGATGTCCAAAGATGGGGTCGAACTGAAAATTCGTGCCCGCGTGACAGTACGAACCAACCTCGAACAATTGATCGGTGGCGCTACCGAAGAAACGATTATTGCTCGTGTGGGTGAGTCGATCATTTCGTCTATCGGTTCATCCGAAGGCCATCAAGATGTGCTCGAAAATCCAGATCGAATCTCACGAGCTGTTTTAGAACGTGGACTCGATGCCCACACCGCCTTTGAAATCGTTTCCATTGATATCGCCGACATCGACGTAGGTGAAAACATCGGTGCACGTTTGCAGGCCGATCAAGCCGAAGCTGACACAAGAGTCGCTCAAGCAGCTGCCGAAAAACGTCGTGCTGACGCAATCGCCAAAGAGCAAGAAATGAAAGCCGACGTTGCCAAACAGCGTGCTCAACTAGTCCTTGCTGAATCCGAAGTTCCTCAAGCGATGGCCGAGGCCTTTCGTCAAGGTAACCTGCACGGGTCGAGTGCCCCAACAACGTAGACCAGGTTTCCAGATGTACTGCAAAACAGTCGCACTTAGCGACTGTTTTAGGACTCGCCATGAATTAAGTTGCTGGCTAGCGTCACTGAAGATTCGATTTTTGTGGGTAATTCACTAAGCAAGCCGGTAGATAAATGTTTCGCGAGTACTAACAGTCAATTTCCTTTCCAATTAGAATCATTCAAAAAAGGTTCGCATCACTTCTTTTTGAACAGATCGTTAATCCCTTTTTTCAGTTCGTTTTCGAGACGATTTCCAATCTGCCCGCCCAACCCCTGGTTCGCGTTTCCGGCTCCACTTGCATTCTCGCCCGACAGAAAACCTCCGCCCAGTTTTTCACCCAACTTCTGTTGAAACTTATTGAGTTCCCCGCCAATTTTGTCGTTGATCTCACCCCGAAATTGGTCCAGCTTGGGAGTGATTTTATCTCCGACCGCTTTGTTAATTGCTTGCCCAGCTGTTTGTCTGACAAGTTGTTGGGAAATCTGTCGAAGGGCTGCCTGATCGACCTCTGGTTTAGACACCGTGCCGCGTACGGGAATTGAGAATGACTGGTTCTTTAAACCGGCTAGATAATCTTTGCCGGCAATCCAGTCGTCATGGATCGGAATCTCCGCCACCATATTCAAAGTTTGGTCCAACCCCACACTTCCTCGGGTACGGATAACCAAATCCTTGTGGCTAAACCTAAGTTTTTCGTGATACACACGCCCCTGTTGAACCACGATAGGAATCGACTGTTGATCCATCCTTAACCAGGTATTCAAATCTCGTTCGTTGGCTTCTGGTTTCAAAAGCGATCGTATCTGTTTGGCGTACTGGATCAACTGTTCCGCCGCAGGCCCCGCACCGATCACGACTTCCGAAAGATGGATCGTCCCACTGGATTCCAGTTGGGCTGTATTCAAGATTGGTACCGACAAACGGGTCACATCGACGGTAAACCTTCCCTGGGCACTCGTCGCATCGGCGACCAGCGGATTCAGATAACGCAGCCAGCCGCGGGCGATTTCCGGTTTCAATTCAAAATTGTCGATCACACGCGACTGCTCGACTGTCGCAATCGGGCTTTGCCCTCGAAAATCAATTCGGGGTTGCAAGTTGACAGTTCCTCCTGCCATCGGAATGCCGGGCGTTTCGAAGAATGCAACGCTCTGCCGAACGTCCATATCAATTTTTGACGCACCAAGCGGAAGCCCCATCACTTCGCCAGCGTCCCAGGCGACATTGGTGGTCATTCGAAGATTGGGCGATAACCAGGGAGTGTTGCCATCTTCTTCGGTGGTGGCAGGTTCGAACAAAGGTCCTTTTAACAAAAACTCCCGTTCGCCTTTACCAGATAGCTGAACAGTATTGTAAGTGTAGCTTGCCAATAAGTGATTCAGTTTTTCCCAGTCGGCACTCCACGTTCCCGTCAGATCCGATACCATCGTCTCGGAAAGATCGGCAATGACTCCGTTAACCGTCATCGCCAAACTAGGTGCTTTGACAGCGGTTTGTTGGAACGAAATCGCATTAAAATCGTTGGCAATTGAAACGTTGCCCGTGACCGTTACGTTTGGCTCTCGCCATAACTCGACCCACTGGCGTTGAACTTGATTCACCTGAATCGCCCGCCACGCTTGACCGACTAAACTGGCAGGATCAACGACCGTTTGTTGAGCGGCAACCAGGTCCGTCAATTTGGCATCGACTTTTCCACCGATCCCGTACTCGTTGGAAACAAACTCAACTGTCCCTGCAACTCCTCCATACCAAAACACGCTGTCTTCTGAAGGCGAAAGATCAATCCATTGAGCCAATCGGTTAATATCACCTTGATAAGCAACGCTACCATCTAATTGAATGTTAGATGGAAACCGAATCTGTAGGTTCTTACCGGCGGCCGCCAGCGAACTGGATGTGATCGTGATCTCAGGCAACAAGATATCGCCGGTGTTCAAATCATAAATGACCTGGGTGAGTCCTTCGACCGCGGGTTCGTTCATACGCACTCCGAAGCCGTCAAATCCAAACTGCTCGACCTTGTAATTTAGATCGGTCAAGCGGACAGATTCAGCATCGAAAGTAGTCCGACAATTCAAATTCAATTGACCATCGGCACCAAATTCACCGGGGTCGATAAAATTTCGCAGATGAGAAAGCCAATTAGCCAGCCTCCCAGTTGCTTCGCAGTTGGCCGTCCAACGAGTCTGAGCTCGCACATCCGTAATGGGCTCCGCAAGTACAGCCACCAACGTTTCGCTTCCTAAATCCAACTGCAACCCGCCCTGATCCAGCTGCATTCTTTCCGAATCCGATTTCCCAACGCCACTGAATTTGACAATCACGTCTCCCGGCTGCCAAACCGTAGATTGCGGATCTAACCCGATCGCTGGCTGATTGATTTCCAAAGTACCTCCGATCTGGATCGGTCGTCCCTGAATCCTATTGCCTGGTCCAATGGACGGATCCGATTCCACAAACTGCCAACCAAACTTTCCATTTAGTTTGCCCGCCAATTCCATTTGATCCATATCGACAAAATCGGCTAACTGCTCGTACAACAGCCCCAGATCGCCGTCAGCCACAAACGATGCCGTTTGAGAATTCCCGCCTCCCTCGACATTCAAGAACGATGATTCCAAGCGAATATTTTCAACAGCAATCTGCTGACCCTGCTCAATGACAGTTCCAACCAGCCTTAGCGGTTTGTTCCAGCCTATTCTTTTTTGACCGCGAATCGCATTCAAATTGGCGGCATCCAGATTGAAAATAAATCGACGAATTTCATTTTCGATTTTGCTGGTTGCCGTAAACGTGACCTTGCCGTCGTTCACTTTGAGATCTTCGTGAAGGCTTAACGTTTCAGGAAGCATTGGAATGACTTTGGCCAGATCGATTTCACCATCCATTTGAAATGGCTCGCTTGCAAGCGATGTTCCCGCTGAAACCTGCCCCCACTGGCTTAGATCGAATTCTCCCGCTGCACTTACTTTGGCAAAATCACTGGCAAGTTGAAAATTTTTGGCGGCAACTGTTCCTGGCGAGATCCCGATACTTCCGTTTGCGATCAGATTTTGAATGCGAAACTGATCCGGTCCAATCCACTCAGGTGCGATCAACTGAAATTGATTCAGATTCAAGCGTTCGGCAATCATCTGGATTGAATTGGCGTTTCCAACATATTCCAGTTCCACCAAACCATCGAGGGTTCCATTTGACTCGACCGGTCCAACTAACCGCTGCACAATAGGATCGGCAAAACCAACTGGCAGAGACTCACTTTTGACGAGCACTTCGGCATGATTAAAACTTAAACTTGGATCACCAGCGTCAAATCGCGACGTAACGGATAGCGTACCTGCCGGAATGATGCTTGTCTGACCTGAATCGTCACGCTGGACAGATGCAAGGCTGGATTGCACATCGATGGTCAGTGGAGCCGTTTCACTTGAAGTCTCCGCAGAGATATTCAGCTGATCCATCATCCATGACTGCCCCGAGCCCTCAGAACGAAGGTTCAACCTTCCATCCGAAACACGGAC
>JBCCSJ010000002.1:0-76603 GCA_039200505.1 Planctomycetota bacterium
CGAAGGCTTCCAATGCGGCGAATAGTCGAGCCAGAATTCCTCAGCCGAAACACAAGAATTCCGCACCGTTCCACTGCAGACTCTTGTCGCTATGAAACTGAATGCTTTTCGTCGCAAGGACCAAGTGCATATTCTGGATATGATTTCTATTGGATTGATCGACCGGTCATGGATTACGCGTTATCCGGAAAGATTGCAATTACGATTACAAGAGTTGCTTGATGATCCGGACGGATAACCGGCAGTTTTTAACTTTAATAATTCTGCTCTTTCGATATCGTGTTCGAAATCTACAGGGCTATCGAGCCTTATAGCCGGAACGTAGCCGACGTCAGATCGCTTGGCATGTTGGTTTCGTAATAGTAGCACGGCTCTCCGGAGCTGTGAGTTTACTTATTCGCTTCAGAGGAAAGGGGGAGCTACTTGGGTTTTTGGTGACTTCGAATCTTATCTAGTCGATCTTTTAGATCAGATTCGAATCCTCGGTCGACGGGCTGATAGTACTCACGATCGACACCTAGATAGTCTTGACGAGCGATTCCATCTTCTTGGTTGTGAGAATAGATATAGCCGTCGCCGTTACCGAGTTCGGATGCCGAACCGTAATGACTGTCGCGCAGGTGTTTCGGCACTGGCAGAATACGATCCTGTTGGACATCCTTGCGAGCATTTCCAATCGCCACCGTTGCCGCATTCGATTTCGGGGCGCAGGCGAGATAGGCGACAGTTTGAGAAAGTATAAACTGACATTCCGGTAGGCCGATTTGCTCACAAGCCTGAAAACATGCCACCGCCAAAGTTAACGCTTGAGGATCCGCATTACCAATATCTTCACTGGCCAGGATCACCAACCGCCGACACAGGAATCGAATGTCTTCGCCTCCTTCGAGCATTCTGGCCAACCAGTAAATTCCGGCGTCAGGATCACTTCCTCGAATACTCTTGATCAAGGCACTTGCGCAATCGTAATGGTCGTCGCCTGTCGGGTCGTATTGTACCGCCCGTTGACCGACCGCCAGCTTCATCGTCGGCAGTGAGATTTCGATCGATGAGTTTGTAGTTTTTCCGGCGATCACAGCCGTTTCAAGAACTGAGATTGCCTTTCGAGCATCCCCGTCACAAACCTTAGCCAGATAATTGATCGCATCTTGTTCGATCGCAATATCTTGTTTCCCGAGCCCGCGATTTTGGTCTTTGATCGCGGCCTGCAAAATATCTTTGATATCCGTTTCTGAAAGTGGTTCGAACTGGAAAATCTGACTTCGACTCACCAACGCTCCGTTGACAGCAAAAAATGGGTTGGAAGTAGTCGCACCAATCAACGTGACAATTCCATCTTCGACATCGGCCAGCAACGCATCCTGTTGGCTTTTATTGAACCGATGGATCTCGTCGACAAATAGCAACGTCCCCGAATCTCCGGCGGCCACATTGTCTCGAGCTTCTGAAAGCACTTCTCTAAGATCCTTGACACCGTGTAGGATCGCATTGAGTTGAGTAAAGTGCCGTTGGGTTTCGTTCGCCAGGATTCGAGCCAGAGTGGTCTTGCCAGTTCCCGGTGGCCCGTAGAAGATGACGGAACCGAGTCGATCCGCGTCTACCAGTTGCCGAAGCAATTTGCCGGGTGCCAAAAAATGGCGTTGGCCGATAAATTCGTCGAGGTTGCGGGGCCGCATTCGAGCTGCCAACGGTTTTGCCGATTCGAAATTTACCTGTTCTGAGTTCTCAAAAAGTGACATTTTGGTCCCGCTGTTTTACCCTTGGCAACACTGGAGTGTACTCGATACGTCGAGAGGAATCAGGTCGTCCGATGTCGCTTTTAAGCCGCCGAATTCCCTCTTAACTTTCCCCAAGTCGGAGCTTCAGTCGATCAAGCATGTCCGAAACCAGATCGCATCATTTTGTCCAAACTCTTCCCTATTCCCACGAAGAAGTTTTTACCGCGTTGATCACACCATCTCACATTCGAAGATGGTGGAATGCCCAGCAGGTGATCGTGATTCCCAAAATAGGTGGCATTTGGGTTGCGACCTGGGGAAACGATTTTGATCACCCAGAATTCATTTCATTCTCTAGAATTAAGGACTTGGTGGTTGGAAAAAGGTTAGTGCTTGGCGATTACCAATACGTTTCACCCGACGGTGGATTGGCATTCGAAGCCGATTTTGAAACGACATTTGAAATTTTATCCAATCCAGAACGAGGGGTCGATTTGACGGTCGACCAAACCGGATTTCCCTCCGATCCAATCGCCGATGAGTATTACGAAAACTGCCAGCAAGGTTGGCAAGACACGTTAAGTTCGCTCGAGCGTTTCCTCAGAATGCAGGCATTGTAGGTTGAGAATTCGATCGCCGAAGCCTTACGACCAACTCGAATCTACTCGTGCGAATTTCCTCCATAACGAAATTCGCTAGCAACATTGAATCTCACAGTGATATCGCAGTAGATATTTTTTCTTGCTAATCTTCGCCCGATTAATTTGGGCCACGAAGCAGGATAGCGAGATACGGAAACAAGAAGGACAGAATCGTCAGTACGACGAGGATCAAAATCCACTTGGGAAACGGCTTTTGGAAATCACCGGAGCTAAGAAATTCTCGGCAATGAGGACACTGATCGATGCCGTCAAAAATTGATTGGCCACATCGAGGACAGTCTACTGCAAAATCTTCTTCTTCGTCCAAATCGTAATCGTCGTACGTCATTCAACACCACGGATTTCGTTTTTCGCGATTTGCGGACTATATGATAACCCGACTGGGAGGAATCGAGATGCATTCATTCAAAAACACTATGGTTGCTGTGGCTTTGTTGGGGCTCTCATTTGTATTTTTCAATTATACCATTCGTCTCAAACCTGTTGACGAATCACTTGACCCCCCTGAGTTAGAAATCGTAGAAGATTCGGGATTCGAATCGAACTCGGGTCGGGCAGAATTTCCACCAGTGGCTGAGTTTCCAGCAGATAATTTTGAAACCGTAAATTCCAATTCACGGGAAATCGTCCCGCCGTTCGATTCTTCTAATTCCTTTGAAAAGAACAATTCGTTAGAAACCGGCATCCAAAAAACAGCCCCACCGAGTTTTGGTGGCCAGATCGCAAGTGACAATTCGTTCTCTATTGAAAGCCCCCAGCCGGCAACGGCTCCGGAATCCAGTTTTGAGAGCAGCAATTCATTTAACGATTTTGGTACCAACTCAATTTCCAAAAACCAGGCTCCGCCATCTTCCAAAACCAGCCTTGAAAGAGATCGGGGCTTAATTGCCGCATTGGAAAAACAGGCTAACTCCAATAATCAATTTGTTGCTGACAGTTCCCCAACTAATGGAACGCCGAAGCTGAACGAATCTGATTCATCCTTCAACTCGATGGCAGGAAATTTTGGGGATTCTAAATCAAGAGACAACGGCCTTTCTCTGGCCGATGGATCCATGCCTCGTTCTCCTATCAGTTTTGAAGAATCTTGGCAGATCGTCAATTCAATGATCGATCAATCCCGGTTTCGTGAGGCCCTCGAATTGCTTAGTCAATTTTATCGAGATGATTCGGTTACCGGGCCCCAGCGACAACGGCTACAAGGCTGGCTTGATGCATTGGGCAGCAAAGTGATTTTTTCGATGGAGCACCACCTTTCGGGGGCTCCTTATATCACTCGTGAGGGCGAAACATTGCAAGACATCGCAAAATCCTGGGACGTGCCCGCCGAGCTGATTTATAACGTCAATCGAGACGCTTTGCATTCGCCCGATTTATTGCCACCGGGGATTCGGCTGAAGAAAATTCAAGGACCATTTCGAATTGAGATCGATCGTGATAACAATGAAATGACTTTATTTTTGGGTGAGATGTATGCAACTCGATTCCCGGTCCGACTTGGTATTTCAGGAAACCCAGGTCCCGGTACTTACGAGGTGATGGTCAAGTCGGAAAATGGCCACAGTTGGCGTGACGCGACCGGACAGGAATTTCCGCCAGAAGCACCTGAAAATGGCTACGGCCCATTTTGGATGGGGCTAACGAGCAGCCTTTGTATTCATGCCATCGATGATTCGATCAGCAATGGCCACCGCGGTTGCATCGGGCTGCGACAAAAAGATGCCAAAGATATTTTTGGCACTCTGGTTCGAGGTTCAACGGTGAAGATTCTAAGATAAGTTCAGAGCCTTACTGCTGCGTTTGGTTTGGAAGCCGAGGTTTCGTAAACGGTTGTTACCTATCCGTTACACTTTGGCGGATCATTCGTTGTATGATTCAATCGGGTGGATTTCGCTTGTTCTACAATGACTTTGCGTCGGCAAGTGACAAAAATCCGACCGAACCTGTTTTGAATCTCTGACGTGATGAAAGATGATGACCTCGATCTTAACCATCGAAGATGATCCCTCGATTCGCCGCGGAATCGTAGATGCACTCACCTTCCATGGTTATTTTGTGATCGAAGCGGCCAACGGAAATGATGGTTTGGAAAAAGCTACGACTGCCGAATACGATTTGTTGCTGCTTGACCTTGCACTGCCGGGAATTTCAGGACTTCAGATTCTGAAAGAACTACGCAACTCCCGTCCAACGCAGCCAGTCATTATCTTGACCGCCAAGGGGGATGAAACCGATCGAGTTAACGGATTGAAATCGGGTGCTGATGATTACGTGGTCAAACCATTCAGTGTAAAAGAGTTGATGGCCCGAGTCGAAGCGGTCCTTCGAAGAACTCCTGAGCGTCCTAGCACATTCAAAAAAATCACCTTTCCACAGGGTACCGTCGATTTGGATCGGCACGAGATACGTTTTCAGGACGGAACTCGAGCTGAATTGTCGGAGAAAGAAACGGAGCTGATCGGGTACTTGGCAAATCACCGAGGAAGAGCCGTCAGCCGAGATGAACTACTGTCGAGCGTTTGGCGGCTAAGCCCCAAAGGGATTTCGACACGAACGATCGATATGCATATCGCAAGGTTGCGAGAAAAACTGAACGATACCAAGTTGAAGCCAACGATTTTGCTGACTGTTCGCGGCAAAGGTTATATGTGGGCTGAAAATCGGCAGGGTGATTCGTGATCAAGCGCCCGTGGTTTATTTGGACTATTTTTTTGTTATGCGTCAGTGGTTTGCTGATCGCGATGGTGTGGCTGAGCTTTAAAACCATTCAATTGGATGCTCGTCGAGAAAATGATCGTCGAGAAAGTGAGCTTGCTCGACAAGAAGCCGAACTTCAGGAACGAATCGCTTCAGCGCTTTATCGGTTGGATCTGTTTTTATTGCCTGTTGTGGCACGAGAGGCAGGCAATCCCTACTATTTTTATAGTGCTTTTTACAAAGTACCTTCAATCAATCTACCTGATCCGAACTATTACGATTCTCAGATAACCTGGACTCCACCCCGACCTACTGATGTGCCGCCGTTTGCATCCCCGTTGCTGGCTCAAAAATCAGATTACGTCAAACTTCATTATCAGTTGACTAAAGATGGAACAGTGTCATCCCCGAAATTGCCAGACAAGATTTGGCAGAACTTCGCAGCCGATTTTTATAATCTGCCAAAAAACCAATTCAGTGAAACTGGGGCTCTGATCAAGGAAACCAGGGGCTTCTGTACGTTTGACGTTTTGGCCGAAAAGTTGGGGATCGGCGAGGATCTATTGCCTGATTCTGTGTCACAGATGGCGAGCGTTTATGAGGTACCAGTCATCAATAAAATTGCTGAAAAAATAAAGGAGTCGAAACTGAAATCTTTGGCCGATAGCCAAAGCTGGCTTCAGAAACCCAGCGTCGACAAGATCACGATTCAAAAGAACCGAGGCGACCAACGGGTCAATGAGGACTTCAATCGCCGTCGGGACGCCACCCGCAACCTTGCCATTCAGCAACAGAATACGCTTGGCAATTCTCTCCCGCCTCTTTTCAACAATTCGCCTGATTTTCAAACCAATGATCAGCAGATTGAGTACCGCAACAAAAAGAGTGAGGCAGTAACGGGGGCTATGCAGCCCTATTGGTTGAACGACCAATTGGTTCTGGCGCGCCAGATCCAGTTTCAAGACGAAGTTCGTTTTCAATGTTGTTGGTTGGATTGGCAGCAAATTGAAACGGCGATGCAGAATGAAATCCGTGATGTATTGCCCAATGTTGTCTTCCAGCCGATCCGTCTCGATTCAGATTTGAACTTGGGGACGGCACTAACGACGCTTCCGGTTCAGTTGGTTGTTGACAGTTCTACCATCTTGCCCACCCTTTCGCTTGACCGAGGACGAAAGCTGGACGATCCATCGGGACTTAAGGTTGCATTACTATTCGCTTGGATCTTGATGGTGATTGCAGTGCTGGCTTCTGCTTTGATGTTGAACGGTGTGATGAAATTAAGTGAACGTCGAGCTTCGTTTGTGTCCGCGGTGACTCATGAATTGCGGACCCCGCTGACTACTTTTCGAATGTACGCCGAAATGTTGGCCGAAAAAATGGTCCCAGAACATCGCCAACAAGAATATGCAAATACCCTCAAAATTCAATCTGAACGACTGGCCCATCTGGTCGAAAACGTTTTGCAATACGCCAAGCTGGAACGAAATCCTGCCAGCTTAGCCCCGGAAACATGTGCGATTGCCGATTTAGTGGATCGTTTTTCGACTCGTCTTAAAGATCGATGCGAAATTGATAGTCGTTCGCTGAGGATTGAAATTGAGGACTCGTTAAAACAAACAACCATCCGAACCCAGCCAGGTCATATCGAACAAATTTTGTTCAACTTGGTCGACAATGCCTGCAAATATGCCAGCCCGGCAGAAAAAGATGAGATCCTGATCCGTATCAGTCGAACTGGTTCGCGAGTTCAATTGATCGTGCGGGACTATGGCCCGGGCATTTTACCTGCTCAACGACGCCGCATCTTTCTTCCGTTTCATAAATCGGATTTAGAAGCGGCCAACACTGCCCCGGGAGTCGGTTTGGGGTTGGCCCTTTGTAAAAGAATGGCCCAAACTCTCGGGGGTAGTCTTCGCCAAGAAAACGGCGAACCAGGATCACGGTTTATACTTGAAATTCCAATTTGAAAAAAAGGCGATCGTTCAAACGATCGCCAATGATATTTACTTGTTTCATTTTCAATCCTGGGCCGCAGGATAATTCAAGAATTAGTGATGCCCCTTGCGTTGACTGGATGTCTTGATCTTGTCCTTCATGGGGGGCATGAGAACGGTGTCAACGATATGAATGATTCCATTCTTAGCCATCACGTCGTTACTGGTCACTGTCGATTGATTAATCTTGAGCTTGCCATCTTGGATTGAAATCTTGACCTTTTGTCCGTTGAGAGTTTTGGCTTGCATCGCATTCACTGCATCGGCAGCGGACACCTTACCTGAGACGACATGGTACTTCAGGATGTCAACTAATTGATCGCGATTTTCTTTTTTGAGCAAACTTTCAATAGTCTTCTGCCCAAGTTTTTGGAATGCTTTGTCTGTCGGAGCAAAAACTGTGAAGAGTCCTTTGGTTTGAAGATTTTCAGCCAATCCGGCAGTGGTAGCAGCTTGAAGCAAGGTATTAAAGACTTTGGCTTGTTTGGCAACACCTACGATCGAGTCATCCTTTTCCGCAGGCAGCAAAACGGAATCGATTCCATGAATGAGTCCGTTGCTGCATCGGATGTTCCGATCCAAAATATTGGAGTCATTGATTCGGACTTTCGAACCGTTGCGAGCAAACTTGACGGGTGTACCATTCAATGTTGACGCGGAAGTAATCGGGTGAGAAGGCTGGTTCTTGGGAACGGAAATCGTTTGCGGGATCACGTGGTATTTAAGAATCTGGGCCAGTTTTGATTTGTTTTCCGGCTTGGATAACGTCTCAAGAGTGCCCTTGGGAAGCTTGGAAAAGGCTTCATCGGTTGGGGCGAACACGGTGAAATGCCCCTTTCCTGATAATGCGTCGTCTAAATCTGCCGCAACCAGCAGGGAAACCAGCCGATTAAATTTTCCGGATCGGGCTGCTGTTTTTAAAATAGAATCCCGGGCTAGCAATTGAGTTGAGATGCACTGGGATACGACCATCGCCGTGAATAGTAACAAAATGCTTTTTTTCATCAGATTGAATCCTTGTTTGAGTAGAAAGGTATGCCAACGTGACGGTTGCAACAGTCAGATTTCTATTCGATAAGAATCCAATGACAGATTCAGACTGGTCCAAGAACATTTTGTTTATCGCGATCTAGTAGCAGATTTGAAAAAAAACCGTAAATGAAAAAACAATGGGTGAAAGATTTTTGAGCGCGGGACGTGTTCACGTGTGAGGACAATGATGAGCGATCCATTGAAAACACGAAATAGTCTGATCCTAAGGTTGCGCAACACGGACGATGCCGCAGCATGGCAAGAGTTCCTTGAGATCTACCATCCGCTCATATTCCGGTTAGCCAGAAAATGCGGACTGCAAGAAGCAGATGCTCTCGATACAACCCAGGAAGTATTGACCCGGATTGCCAAAGCGGTCAATCGTTGGGAACCCGGAGAAGAAAAAGGAAGTTTTCGTGGATGGCTAGGTCGGATAACGCGGAATCTTGTCATTGACTTTATGAGGTCCAAAAAGCGGATCCCGCTGACTGGAAATGAGTCTTCGATTGGAAAAATGATTGAATCTAACCCAGTCATCGACGAAACCGATCAGGTTTACCAACTTGAGCAGCAAAAACAGATTTTTCTTTGGGCGGCCGAAAGCATTGAAAATACCTTTCAACCAAAATCGTGGAAAGCATTTTGGATGACGACGGTCGAGCAGAAAACAATCGACGATGTTTCCAAAGAACTGAATATGACACGGGGCGCTATTTATGTCGCTCGCAGTCGCGTCATGGCCAAATTGAAAAAGCAGGTTCAACGGCACCTCAATCTCGAAAGAAGCTTGCCACTGGAGAACAGCCATGAATGAACGCACTTGTCACGAACCCTATATCGAATCGTTACTGGACGAAAATTGCCCTCGCGCACTTCAAAAAGATTTAGAGCAGCATCTTGAGAACTGCCCGGAGTGCCGACAAAGACTTTTTGATCTGGCGGCTGACGATTATATCTGGGCCGAAGCCACTAGCATGTTGTCCACGGTCGGTGACATTCGTTTGTCGGCAGAATCGGCTCAAAAGATTAAAGATACCACTTCTTTCCTGGTGTCGCGTCTGGATACGGATCCCGAACTGCCGGACCACTCTGCCCCAGTCGGTTATGACTGGACCAAAATTCTGGATCCACCGGCTCATCCCGAAGCAGTCGGTCGGATCGATCAATTTGAAATGGAGTCCAAGCTCGGTCAGGGAGGAATGGGAATTGTCCTCAAGGGGTTTGACAGAGAATTGAACCGGGCGGTTGCAATCAAAATCTTGGCCCCGCACCTTGCCGCCAACGGTACCGCTCGAAAACGATTTGCTCGGGAAGCACAAGCTGCTGCCGCAGTGGTCCACCCCAATGTCACCAGAATTTATTCTGTCAAACAATCTCCTCAACGACCTTATATCGTGATGGAACTCGGACCGACCGAGTCTTTGCAAAATTTGGTCGACGAGCATGGCCCCTTGGATGTCAAAAATGTGATTCGCATCGGTCTTCAGATCGCTTCGGGGCTTTCGGCCGCACACAAAATTGGACTGATTCACCGGGATATTAAACCGGGGAATATCTTGGTCGAAAAAGATGTTTCGCGCGTCATGATCACTGATTTTGGTCTGGCCCGAGCCGTTGACGACGTCGGGATGACCCAGACCGGCTGGTTGACGGGAACCCCCAACTACATGTCGCCCGAGCAAGCTCGAGGCGAGGAGTTGGACACTCGAAGTGACTTATTCAGCCTCGGAAGTTTGCTTTATTTTTTGGCAACCGGGCGAGAACCTTTCCGGGGCGAAAAAACTTACGCTGTCATTCAAAACATCATTCACGAGCATCCAGTCGACCCACGAAGCCTCAATTCAGAAGTGCCGAAATACTTGGCGGACCTGATTCAGAAACTTCTCGAAAAGGATCCAGGTCATCGGTTCGAAGATGCGAACCATCTTTCCAATGTGCTTGAAAAGTATTTGGCCTATCTCGAACAACCGGGGCAAATGAAGCCCCCCAAACGGATCGTGTCGTCTCGAACGAAGCAAAAACAATGGATTGCCGCAGGGATCGCAAGTTTTGTTTTGGCGTCTACCGCGTCTTGGCTGTTGTTGTTTAAGCAACCGATTCAGCCGACCGAGAATCCTGACCAATTATCGACGAAAACAGAATCGAAGTTTCCGACCGAAGCCGTTTCCATACTTGAGAATCCAGTTGAAGAACCAGAAAAATCGATCCTCGAACTAAATTCGATTTCAAATGAATATCAGTTTGACGACTTTGGGTACTTCCGAGAATTGGGCGAAATTAAATCCCGGATGAAGACGCTTGAATCGCAGCTTTTGGCACCGAATCAAAACATCCAAGGTCCAGGATTCGATAACCATCTACCGACGATGCCCAATCTTGAATCAAGCGACGCCATTCGTTCTCTGGACGAAAAAGGTTTGAATTCGGACAACAAACTTCGTATCAAAAAATTCGACTAACGTTTTGTTGGAAAAAACTGAGTGTTGTGTCAAACCGTGGCCCAAGGATTTTCCAGATTTTTGATACAAGACGAGATTTGCAAAAAACAGGTGTTCATCAAATCAACTTTCAAATTCGTTTCCTTAAACCGAGTAGAAGCATGAATCTAAAAATCTCAGCCATCTTATCCAAGTCCATTGTCGCTTTAGTGACGCTCTGCACCGCGACGGTTCTTCAAGCACAGTTTGAAAACGACATCTTGTCGACGCAACCTGCCGCAACAACGCTTAATGCTCTTGACTCCAATCGAGTCCAGATATCGGGCTTGATGACGACGAGTTCTAATTTCTTTTTGCACGATCACGAAACTGCCACAAAGAATCGAGATCTGAATAATCAAATCACGGAAATCATCTCCAAAATCAAGTCGACCGAAGACGAATCAGAGAAGGCAAGTTTTAAGCCTGAACTCGAGGAGTTATTGGTCAAGCAGTACGACCTTTATCTTGAAACGCACGAAAAACCGTTGATAGAACTTGAGGAACGATTGGCGAAGTTGCGGGAAGAATACAACAAACGTAAAAATGCGAAACAGGACCTGATTCAACTGCGGCTGGATACGATGTGGTACGACGCAATTGGAATGAACTGGCCAGGTGATCAAAATCCCAGATTGTTAAGGTTCAACAATTTAACGGGTACTGCTCGATTCCCAGGTGACGCAGGGGTTGCTCAGCCAGCCCGGTTCCTACCTAGAAAGCGTCCAGCCAATCCAAAACCACCGAAAAATGAACTTTCGGATGAATCTTTACGCTAGGCGACCACACATTCCAGTTGGCTTGGTCAACGAATGCAAAACGAGTTAAACTGAGGCCTTTGATTCACGATCAAGGGTCTTTTTTCATGTTCCGGATATGTCTCGCCACCATTTTGTTGGTCCTACCGTTCATCAGCCAATCATTGGGCCAGTTACCGGCCGGCTCATTGGAACAACAATACCAAAAGCGTTCGGTCCGAATTCCGATGCGTGACGGCAAGACTTTGTTCACCGTCATTTATGAACCGCGAGATCAATCGCGGAGCTATCCGATTTTGATGAATCGGACTCCCTACAGTGTTCGACCCTACAACGATAATCAATTTCCAGGTCGCATCGGTCCATCAGCAACGATGGAAAACGAAGGTTACATTTTTGTCCGCCAGGACGTTCGCGGTCGCTGGATGTCAGAAGGTGATTTCGACAACATGCGACCAAATATCCCGGGGAATAACGATCAAATTGACGAAAGTTCGGATACCTATGATACTGTCGACTGGCTGATCAAGAACGTCGCTAACAATAACGGGAAGGTCGGGATTTGGGGAATCTCATACCCAGGATTTTATTCTGCAGCCTCCTTGCCGGATCATCATCCAGCATTGGTTGCCGCGTCACCCCAGGCACCTATTTCAGACTTCTTTTTTGATGATTTTCATCATCATGGGGCCTACCTGTTAAGTTATTTTACGGCGACTTCGACTTTTGGATATCAACATAGTGGTCCGACTTCGTCTCAGTGGTACAGTTCGATTCGCCCCAATTCAGATAATCCTTGGAAGTATTACCTTGAAGATCTAGGTCCGATGAGCCAGGCTGGCAAGCTGTTTGATGAGTCAAATTTTTTCTGGCAACAATTGGTAGAGCATCCGAATTACGACGAGTTTTGGCAAAAACGAAGTATTTTGCCTCATCTCAAAGGCATTCGAACGAATGTGCTGACGGTTGGCGGCTTGTTTGACGCTGAAGACCTGTACGGGCCTTTTAACATCTATCGCGAAATTGAAAAAAACAATCGGGATACATTCAACGCTATCATCATGGGTCCGTGGAGCCATGGGGATTGGGCTCGCCTGAACCCCTATGCCGTCGTTGGAAAGGTAGCTTTTGGGAAAGACGTTTCCAAATTTTATCAGGAACAAGTTGAAGCTCCGTTTTTCAGACATTTCTTAAAAGGCGAAGGATCCGCACCTGATTTTGAGGCCTTGATGTACGACACCGGAATTCGGGCTTGGCGAAAGTTTTCAAAATGGCCCCCAGCGGATGCGAAAACTGTCAAACACTATCTGGGTGCGGACCAGAGCCTTTCAACAGATCCGCCAACAGATGGTGGTGTGGATGAATCAAGTTTCGTGAGCGATCCAGCCAATCCGGTACCTCATCGTGCGATGGAAGATCTGGAAATTCGTTTTACACCCAGGCCTTACATGTCTGATGATCAACGATTTGCATCAGAACGAGACGATGTATTGGTGTTTCAAACCGAACCCCTCGTCGAACCCGTTTTGATTACCGGTGATATCTTGGCCAAGCTTAAGGTTTCAACCAGTTCCGACGCCGCTGATTGGGTCGTCAAGTTGATCGACGTTTATCCAGCTGATCATCCTTTCGTGGAAGGCTCCAGCCCTGACATGATTTTTGGAGGTGGGCATATGATGATTCGCAGTGAAGTCATTCGGGGGCGGTTCCGAAACAGCTATGAAAAACCGGAACCTTTCGTTCCAGGAAAAATTGCTGAAGTGAATTTGCCGCTTCAAGATGTCTGCCACACGTTTAAGGCGGGGCACCGCATCATGATTCACGTTCAAAGCACTTGGTTTCCGTTGATCGACCGAAATCCACAGAAATACGTCGACAATATCTTTAAGGCGAAAGCAGAGGACTTTGTGAAAGCAACTCACAAAGTTTATCATCGACCCGGTGCTGAAAGCTGGATCGAACTTAAGCATTTCCCGATTCCGGAAAACAATTGATCCGTTGTCGGTCAAGTGTTCTCGTTGGCTCGAAAGTGGCATCAGGACGGTTGTCGAAACTGGAATGGTAGTCTTCGCAGTGAATCGAACCGGGCGAATCAATAGTCGGGCGAATCAATAATCGGACGAATCAAAAAAACGTGATAAGTCGGCTGACAATTCGAGGGTGCGGCCTGGCTGGCGTTTTATTGGGTTGGCGATTGTGGCAGCGTGGAGTCACGTTTCGGCTCGAAGGGCGTAAGGATGTTGGAGCGTCGAAAGCTGCCGCCGGTTTGGTAAATCCTGTTACAGGCAAAGGGATGAATACCAGTTGGCGGTTGTCAGAATTTTTACCGGAAATGAAAGCCTTTTACGGTGAAATCGGTGCCTTGTTGGGGCAAAACTATTTTTACGAGAAACCAGTCCTGCGTATTTTTTCCGATGAAAAAGAGCGACAAAAATTTCTCAAGAAGAGGGTTCAATTGAAGCCATGGATTGCCAAAGTTCATCCGATTTTGCCTCACATGAAGCATGGGCAATGGGGTGGAGTTCAATGGCATAGTGGTGGTTGGCTGAATGTTCGAGCGTTCGTCGAGGATTCGCTTGAATTTTTTGAAAGGGAGTGTCCCGGGTTTACCGAACCGAATGCAACAGTTTACTGCGAAGGTGCCAAGGGGTTGCAATCCGGACCGTTTTCATTTTTGCCTCAGCGACTTGCCAAAGGACAGATCGTAGAAGTTACCGTACCTGGTTGGAATGAAAATGCGATTTTGAATCGAAACGGCTGGTGCATTCCGATCGGAGGTGATCGCTATCGAGTTGGAGCGACTTACGAGTGGGATGATCTCGATGATGAGCCATCAGAACAGGGGCGATTGGAATTGGAACAACGCGTGGCCCAATTCACTGATATCGCGTTCACTGTTGTGAAACAGGTGGCCGGAGTAAGACCGATTATCCGAACGAGCCAACCGGTTATTGGCAGGCATCCCGAAATAAACGACGCGTTTGTGTTGAATGGATTGGGATCCAAGGGTTGCCTTTACGGACCCAAGGTTGCCCGAGAGTTAGTCAGTCACTTGTTGGATAATCAGGAATTGGATCCCGACCTGGATATCAAGTTTTTGATGGATCGAAGATCCCAACCCGAAACGTAAGTGAGGGACTTGGAGGCAAGGTTTAAATTCGTCAAGTAATTTGTTATACCTCGCTAACGCATCGGGTAGTGAAACTTGAAGAAAAAGAAAACATTGGCGTCAGGCAAAGTTTGACCTTCAAGTGTTGATGCCTTGTTTGGATCCCGCTCGGCAAGCGGGACGTACAGCACGCACCGTTTTGATCTCGCTCGTTAAGCAAGACAGTAGGCACCTTTTGCCGAAAGGTGCTTTGAACACAAATCCTAACCCGAAACGTAAGTGAGGGACTTGGACACAAGGCTTTACTTAATCAAGTAATTTGCTATTCCTCGCTAACGCATCGGGTTGTGAAACTTGAAGAAAACAACGGTGTCAAGCAAAGCGACTGGTAACCACTGGTAACCGGTAGATGACTCGTTCGGGTCCCGATCGGCAAGCGGGACGTACAACAGTAAGCACCTTTTGCCGAAAGGTGCTTCCGATCTGCCGATCAATGGAACACAAATCCTAACCCGAAACGTAAGTGAGGGACCTGGACGCAAGCAATAACCCTGATTATCGGTTGCCCGACGGATCAAACCTGATTAAGGCGCGTTCTTTTTGAGTTTTCTTTGTAGCGTTCGTCTTGGAATGTCCAGTCGTCGGGCAGCTTCGGAGATATTTCCTTTAGAGTCTGCCAAAACACGTTGGATATGTTCCCACTGGGCTTCGGCAAGCGAGGGCGGCTTGATTTCAGGTGTCGGTGTTCCGGGCTGGTCGTTGAACGCGGCTAAGACTTGGTCAGCATCGGCAGGTTTGGGTACGTAGTCGACCGCTCCAATTTTGACTGCTTCGACGGCGTTAGTGATGCTCCCGTATCCGGTCAAAATCACGCATCGAGTGTCCGGCGAAACTTCCCGCAGATCGGAGAGAAGTTCCATGCCATTCTTTCCGGGCATTTTTAAATCTAGCACTGCTCGATTGGGCTGGTGAATCTTGGCCAATTCGATCGCTTGGTCGTAACCTTCGGCAACAAACACCCGAAAACCTCTTCGTATGAATGACTTTTCAAGTCGATTTCTTAAAACGTCGTCATCATCGACAACAAGAATGGTTTCATGCATGGGGCTTGCTTTCGCAGTTTAATCGTCGACCAGATCATCGCGAATTAGACAGAATCCCAAACGATTAGTTCTGTCTTAATTTGGTCGGTGTTCCAAAGATACCACAACGTTATTCTAGCCGCTAACTGGGCGGCGGTTGAGTGTTTCGTGGTATTAATTCGGAATCGTTGATTCATTATTGGCGTTTCAATTGGAAAGGTTGCACTATTTGGGAAGTCGGACTGTGACTTTGGTTCCTTTGCAAATGGTCGATTCGATTTCGACACTTCCTCCAAGTCGCCGCACAACATTCTTGGCTAGAAAAACACCCAATCCCATCCCTTTACCAGGTTCTTTGGTTGTGAAGAACGGCTCAGAAACTCGTCGAAGCTGGGCTGCTGACATTCCTTCGCCTCGATCGCGGATGATCCAATTCCATGATGAGTCGGTCTCTTCTATTAGGACTTGTATCTTGTTACCTTTGGGATCGGAATCGATGCCGTTTTGAACCAAACCGCGAATCGCTTGGCTTAATCCATCGAGTGGAACTTTGAGCTTATGGGAGGATGCTGATTCCGGATGCTTGATTTCTAGTCGATCCGGTTCTTGGATCCCATCAATGATGGCATTGGTGATTTCTTCGATGGTGACGATTTCGAGCGATTCCCCGATCGCCTGTCCGGCGTGACTGGCCATGCGATCGATGATGGCTCGGCAGCGATCAAGTTGGCTTCGAATCAGGTGAACGTCTTCGGCAATATCTTCGGCACCGGGAAAATCGGGTTGATGTTTTTCGAATGCATGCTCGACGTCTCTGGCAACAACGGCGATCGTGCTTAACGGGGTCGCTAACTCGTGTGCTGTACCGGCTGCCAAGGTACCGAGAGCTTCGATTTTGTCCGTATTGGCTTGCAGATCTTGAGCTCGGCGGACTTCTTGTTGCTGAATTTCTAAGGCGTCGGTCAGTCGGGTAATAAAGTAGACGATAACGCTCGAACAGGTCGCGAACGCAAACAGCGTCCCAACGTGTTGAATAGAAACGTCTTGACGAGTGCGAATGGCAAACAGTCCAGCATCCAGGTCATCCACCTGATGATGTTCAAACATCAATCCGAAAAAACAGAATAGCCCCAGTAGATTGATGGACCATGCCCAGCGGCGATTGAGCATCAATGCTGACAGGCTTAGATTGACGAAAAAGAACAGGGAAAAAGGGTTGTTCGGTCCGCCTGAAGAAAATAGCAAAGCGGTCAATGACAGCATGTCCATGATCAGAACGAGCCCAAGAATCAAATTCCAAGGGAGAGGGGAAATCTCGGCTTGAAGGTCTTGGTCGATCTGACGCCAACGACGAAACCAGATCGTTAAAAAAAGGTTTGAGATCACGGTTAAGCCAATCACAATACCCATCGGCCAAATCATAGGAATTTCGATTTGGAATACGAATTCTGAACCCAAAATTGTTCCAACTTGCCCCACAACTGCGACCCAACGAAGTTTTAAAAGCCACGATGCGTTAAGAAAATTTTGATTGGACAGATTGACCGAGGGCTTGTTGTCGGAGGCAAGATTGTCGACGGGGGATTTGATATTCATGGCTAAAGTTTATCGTCAGGCCGATTCCCAACACCAGCTGTGATCGAAAGCTTGAAATAGTCAGCAACAACCGTGTTACTGCACTCAGCCAATAGCTGAACGAAACTTGCTTATTTAGTACGATATTTTACTTCACTTGCCATTTGTTGAATCGATTATCCGATGACGATACGACAGCAGTCCAAAGAAGAAGAACAGTCACCCATTCTCAGCCATCGAGGACTGACGATTATGCTGTTCTTGATGTGCGTTATTCCGGTCGGCACGATATTTTTGCTTTGGAATTACATGCCTCAGGTTCACGAAGGCCAGCTGGAAGCCAACGTCATTGCCGTCGGATTACCAGAAACCGAATTTTACCAAGGTGACTATAAAAAACGCCCCGAAGTGGAATCCGGGTCCATCATTGTCCAAAACAAAAGCAACGTGGATTGGACTCATTTGAATATTCAGGTCAACGGTCACTATAGTATTTATGACATCGAAAAGATTCCCGCTGGTGGGGAAAAAGAGTATCTCTTGAGTAAATTTTTGAACCGGACTGGGGCTCGTTTCAGTTTGCGATACAACGAGTTGGCCCGGGTGCGAATTTATGCAAGACGTCCAACCAAGGATCGTGCCACTTACGCGCAAACATTTGACACATACGGGGATTACAGCCCCAAGTTTTTCCCGGTGATTATTCTGCTTTTGACCTTTCTGGTTTTATTGACACTGGCATCTCTGATGTTTCGCCGAATGTGGTTGGCCAGTGAAAAAGAGTCAGCTCAAATGGCATCTCAGGTTTAACAGTTTCGCAGGAAAAGAATTCTGGTCGTTTTTTGGCGTCTTTACCATCAGCCCGGTTCTGATGAGCTAGGCATTGGTAGTGGATCTGGTCTCACAATTTCTCACGTAGTCTTTTGTTGGGAAAATTGGAGACTTGCCGAGACCGAACCAGTTTGAAATAATTTTGTAGATCTTTTTTCCAAGCCTCAATGCGAGGGACTCCATGGCCGAAATCCTGGTCGTTGAAGACTCTTCAGTGGATCGTACTCTAATAGGATCCTTGTTGGCCCGGCATCCGGACTGGCAACTCAAGTACGCGAACGATGGGCAGGAAGCCATCAACATCTTGGACGTTCCGGCAGATCATCATGGTCTTCCAGATGTCATTTTGACCGATTTGCAGATGCCCCGAGTGGATGGGCTGGAACTGGTGAGTTGGATTCGCGACCATCATCCACAGATTCCGGTTGTTCTTGTGACTTCGTTTGGATCTGAAAAAATTGCGGTAGAGGCATTGCGAGCGGGCGCGACGACTTATTCGCCCAAGTCACTTTTGAAAACCGACTTGGTGCGTACCGTTCGTCAAGTCATGCAAATGTCCCAGAGGATGAAATACACTCACGACACGCACTTTATTCCTGCACCCAAACAGGTAGCGTTTGTTTTAGAAAATGATTCGCTGCTGATTGGTCCCACAATCGAACATTTGCAGAACAACTTGCCAAGTTGGTCGGACAAGGATCGACTGCAGTTTGGGATGGCGATGGACGAAGCGTTGACTAACGCGATGCATCATGGAAACCTCGAGGTGGATTCGAGTCTTCGGGAAGTCGAAGATGAGCAAATGTATTATGAGTTGATCCGCAAACGGCGGGATATTTCTCCTTTCTGTCACCGTCGAGTTCGCATTGAAGCAGAATTTTCGGATCAACATATATGTGTTCAGATTTCTGATGATGGACTGGGGTTCAACCCAAAGAGCATCCCCGATCCGACGTCGGACGAAAATTTGCACAAATTAAGCGGCCGCGGGTTGTTTCTGATTCGAGCCTTCATGGATTCAGTGGCTCACAATTTGATGGGCAATCAGATTACGATGACAAAACTTCGCAAGGTTGAGGCTTAATAAGGTTTCAGGCCTTGTTGTGGTGCTGGTTTTCGGTCTGAACTCCACAGTGGATTTGCATGGCCATCATTTGGTGCTGAAATCCAAGACCAATGCCGTTCGTGCCAGTGAAAAGGTAGTAGCGGAAAAGCTTTGGTTTTTAACCTTCCTCACAAGTAGATCGACGCTCCGATTCGAAATAAGCCAACGTGGGAGAACGGTTCTTTTGGCGCATCAACCGACTCTCTATTGGCTCGTTTCGATTTCGAATCTTACTCTATTCTCAGAAGTCTCCTAAAGTTTCACCGCCACGACGGGAACCGAGACCTTGCCAAATTTCGAGGTTGATATTTTCGTCGAAGAATCGAGTCGAACCGTCGCCCATGAATCCATTCACACCCCCAGGATGAAAGCTATTAAAGGCAATCTCTCTGGCGACATTATTCATTTCACTAAAGTTGTTGGGTGGATAAAAAGTCGACCCGAGTACTTCCGAGAAATCGCTTCCCAATCCGCTATCGAAGTTTGGATGATAGAAAAGAAACCGGTCGCTGATCGATGTACCTTGGTTCGGATCCAGGCCATATTCTGCTTCTGAAATGTAAAGCGTATTCGACTGGCCATCTAGGTTGTGCCGAAAATTAAGCCCCGGTCGAACGTCGGCAGTACGGTGTTCTACTGCCAGGAACATTCCGTTGGAAGTTGCCATTCCCATCCCGGTTCGGTTGTCGGATTCGGCGTCACCTCCGGCGCAGGCAAGGTAGTGATTGATGGCACGCCCCTCGATGCCATTGATGTTGCGACCTTCCGTTTCAGGGCTTGGGTTGGTCGGGCAGCGAAACGTGGGGACTGGGGTTTGTGCCAGGGCAACAAGTTGGACGCTTCGGTCGTCGGTTCCTGCCCACCACCCATCATCACTCCATGGTTTGGCCGATACCTGGTAAAGATTATTCGAATCCATGTAGGGCAGAATGTCGAGCGTCCAAGAATGTCCCCAGCCTGCTCGGGCACCCGGTGGAAGATATTCGTAGGTATCGTGGTGGTTGTGTGCTGCCAGGCCAAGCTGTTTTAAGTTGTTTAGGCACGTTGTTCTTCGGGCGGCCTCACGGACCTGTTGAACCGCGGGAAGTAGCATTCCGATCAAGATCCCAATGATGGCAATAACGACTAATAATTCGACAAGGGTAAACGCAGAACGGAATGAATTGCGATTTTTCATTTTGATTTCTTTCAGTTTAGTTCGTGTGATTGGAGAAGTTTTCAACGACCGATGTTGGAATGTCCTAACGTTCGTCATGCATGATTCCTTCCTGCCCGGCAGGTAGATCTGCTGTGTTTGCGGCTGGCGGATCTTCCAAGGACGGTGGTTCCGAACTCCCGCAGCCTACGAATCCGAGGAATATCAAACAGAAAAAGAGAACAAACAGTCTGTTAACTGAAAAATTCTGGGTGACAAGATTTGCGGATTTTTTCTGTTTAGAAACGAGGGCAAGGTTTTGTCGTTGCTCTTTTTTGCATCGTTTTGTAGTTTCCATAGGGGGCTCGCATTCGTTGGGGGCAATACAGCGATTGGTAGGTGGGCTGCCGTCAAAACGATTTACGTTCTAAAAATAAAAACCTAAGTTTGAATCTGAAGTTTTTTCTGCAGATCGCAGTTTGATCCCCATTTGGGATTTCTAGGGGGACACTGGGGACATAAGAAAGAGTTTTCTTGACTCACGTTGGATGGTTGCCTACTCTTAAGCCGAAGGTTGACTTAACGACCCAACCTTTCTCTTCACCCTCCCCTCCGTCGATTCGACATTCAATCCTTGGCGATTGAACTTTCCTGCCCAATCATCTTTTCATCCGCCATTTAATCGGGGCACCAAAGTTTTAACGAACTTTTATTGACCCGACGATCGAAACGAGACCAGGTTTCCATCTGGGCTTTTATTCGTTTGTTTGCAGCCAACAGTACTGGAATTTGGCGAAGTTCCGTTCAGAAGAAATCGCGTCATTGCGATAGCAAATCACTGTCCTTTTTTGGAAATGCGTTGGAGAAATATCTAAATGAGCACTGCATTTAATTGCCGCAGTTTGCTGCATCGATTGAAACGAAATATTCAGGATCAGGATGCTTGGAACGAATTTGTCAGCCGCTATCGAGCCAGTATTTTTCGCTGGTGTTTGGACCGCAATCTCGGTGAAGCGGATGCGCAAGATGTGACTCAGGAAATTTTCATTCGTCTGATTCGCAGCATTCAAACGTTCGAATACGACCCTCAAAAATCGTTCCCTGCTTGGCTGAGGAGAATCACTGAGAATGCGATCATTGATTTTGTTCGAAGTCGAACCCGAAAGCTCTACTATCAAACTCTTTGCATCAGTGCTTTGACGAATGAACCGGTAGCTGGCGACTCCCACAGTGAACTGGCCGATCAATTTGATCTTGAGAAGCTTGAAGCGGCAAAAATTCGTATCCAAAAAAGAGTAACGAAACGTCGTTGGCTTAGTTGGGATTTGATGACTCAGACCAGCATGACCGGCAAACAAGTCGCTCAACACTTGGGAGTTTCCGAAGCGACTGTGCACGCCAACAAAAATCAGGTTCAGAATTTAATCCGATCCGAATTACGTTTGATGGTTGAATGCTAAGTCAATCCAATTTCGAATGAGTATGTGCAGTGCTGTGGGACTTTCATTGACTTTGGACCATGGCTCGCATGAACTCGATATAGCGGTCCCAATCCCAATCGGTAATGTTGTGTCTGCCTTTTCGGAGGTGATAGGAGACTGGCCCGATCGTGTGAGTTCCAGGTTCAGGAAATTCCGATAATTTCAATTCGGGGTAGCCGAGGTTGGAATAGAGTTGACTTGCCGATTTTGCTGACAGGAATTCACCTCTGGGATCGGCCCAGCGATCTTCGGACGCACTGGCAATGTAAATGGGCCGTCGAGCAATCAGGGAAAGCAATTGGTGTTGGTCCAACGGCAACGCATCTTCATTGCGGTTGTATTGTTTAAAGTTCTCACAAAACCAGTGCGGAAATGATTGATTGATCCGCCCCACGGTTTCTCCAAACCTGCGGCGACTTAGAGCAGCACCTCCACAGCCTGAATTGTTGGATATCGCTCCAGCAAACCGAGTGTCCGATGCTGCGGCCCAGAGAGACGTTTTTCCCAGTCGAGAATGGCCGATCACCACGACTCGATTTGGATCGACTTGGGGAACTTTCTGGATTAGGCCGTCAAGCAATCGGGACAATCCCCAGGCCCAGGCAGCAATGGTGCCCCAACGGTCGGGGTGATCCGGGCCGGGACGAAATTGAGGGAAAAGCGAGTGAACTCCGTTCTGGAATTGGTCGTCAAAGTCGGGGTCGATATCACCGCAGTAACAGGTCGCAACGCCCAATCCATTTTCGATCAGTTTTTCGATTGGCCAGCGTGATGCTGCTGTGCCTCGGCCTTTGTCGGTTGCTTTGTTTTGACTGACCCCCTTTTCAGCAGAGTTGCGTGACCAGGCCGAAGTGATGGCAATTTGTGGATCCTTCGAAACGGTATGATTTCCGAAGAAGTTCAAGCCGAGAAATAACGGAACCGGACGGTTGGGTTCAGCCGGAGTGTAAACCAAAAGGTCGATCGTATGGTTGGCGGCGTCTGTTTCAAGTTTGATACGAATTTGTTGCCGGAGGGCTTTGCCTGCTAAACCGGGGCCTGATTCGACGATAGAATAAGAAGTGCGGTAAGCAAGATGGGTTGGCGGGAGTCCGTAAACTTGCTGTTGGAACAAACTTAAAAGTTCGGTTCTTCGATCCGCCCATTCCGAAATCGGGTCTTGGGAGGATGGTTTGAAGATGGGTGGCAAATCAAATTCTGGAACTTTTGATTCGTCGTAGTTGGGGACAAACTTTTTTTGAGCGTGCACCTGAGCAGCCCCTGTCGAAATGATGGTCAAAAGTAAACAAATAGTCCGAACCAGATGGATGATATACATGGTCGCATTTTGGGTTGAACAGAGATTCGCCAGTGATCCAATCAAAATGATGATAGAAACAAGGCGTCCGTTTTTGTGTTGATGTTGATTAGAAAAAACGATGAAAAAAGGTGATGGGGCCTGTTGGTAACTTCACCTCGTCGAGATGATTCTGGCCAAAATTAGCTTGCCTTTACTGTATCCTCTTCGGGCGGCTTTCGCGAAAGCGGGTCCACCGATCTTCGCTAACCTGTGATGACGTTCGGCAGGTTTGAGGTTGTCGCAAAGAAACCGGAATGTGGACGGCGATTTTGCTCTTTTTTGGCATCCCCGTCAGCGCTTATACTGCTTCGTTTGCCGAAGGACGCTCTGTTTTCCTGTTAGCGATGCTCCATCATATTTACCTGTTTTTGACACTGGCTACCAGTTGGTTACTTTGGTCGGGCCACTTTGACAACTACTTTATCCTGGCTTTGGGACTGTTGTCGGTGTTGTTGTGTTTGTGGGTATGTCGACGAATGAGAATCGTGGATGAAGAAACGATACCCGTGATGTTGGCGATTCGAGGATTATTGACTTACGTCCCCTATCTGATTCGGGAGATAGTGGTTTCTAATCTTGAAGTGACCAAGATTATTCTGTCTCGCAAGATGCCGCTTCAACGAAACATGATCGAAGTCGAAGCCGGACAGAAAACGGAATTGGGCAAAGTCATTTTCGCAAATTCAATTACTTTGACCCCCGGGACTGTTTCGGTAAGCACTCAAAAGGATCGAATCCTGGTTCATGCACTCTCGTTTGCAGGCGCCGAAGAGGACTTGTCGGGAGACATGGATCGTCGAGTCAGAAAGCTTGAAAATAAACCGAAGAATCCTGTATCGGATTCAATTCAACAGGAGACCAAGAACTGATGCTGGTTCACGGAGCACTGATCGTGACTGCGGTATCGATCCTGATAACAATGACGTTGGCATTTGTCCGGGCTCGTTTGGGGCCAACGATTTTTGACCGCGTTTTGGCATTGAATATGTTTGGAACCAAAACGGTGTTATTGATTTGCGTAGTGGGCTTCTTGCCAGTTTTCGATCGTACCGACTTTTTGGACCTCGCACTTCTTTATAGTTTGATGAACTTTATCGGAATGGTCGCCCTATTAAGATTTTCCGAGTACGGCAGCTTTCGAGTCGAAAACCGAACCCATGAAGGACATGGTAAAACCGGAATCGGGGGTGGGGCGTGATCGTACTCGAGTTGATCGCTTGTTTGTTTGTTTTAACGGGCTCTTTTTTTTCAATTGTTGGTGGTATCGGAATTGTTCGTCTGCCAGAGTTTTATTCTCGCCTGCATGGTGGCGGGATTACCGACACTCTTGGTGCGGGTTTGATTGTCATTGGTTTGATGATGCTGGGGCTGGCAAGGTGGGAACTGCTAACGTCAGCCAAACTGGCTATCATTCTGTTTTTCTTGTCGGTTACCAGTCCGGCGTCGTGTCATGCGTTAGCGAAATCTGCATTGGTCCAAGGGCTGAAACCTGAACTTGAAATCAATACCCTCGATTCCAACAGGAAGTCGAAGGTGTAGGCATGATCGATTTTATTGTGATCCCGATCCTGACGCTGCTTGCTTTAACCGCGTTGACGGTGGCCAGAATTAAAAACCTGTGGGCGGCTGTGATGTTCACAGGGATCTACAGTTTTCTTGGGGCCAGTTGGATGTTAATTCTTGACGCCCCAGATGTCGCATTCACCGAAGCTGCGGTGGGTGCCGGTGTGTCAACAATTTTGATGCTGGCGACGTTGGCGTTGACTCCTCGTAAACGACATAAAGATGGGCATTTGGAGAGTGCTGATTTTGAAGAAAAACCACCCAAGCGATCTCCTTTTTGGGCCTTGAGTGTGGTTCTGATTACTGGATGCGCTCTGGTTTATGGAACACTCGATATGCCTGCTTTTGGAGACCCAAACGCACCGATTCAAGTCTATCCGGATCCCTCTTTTGTCGAAAAATCCCAGCCTGATATGCACGGTTTGCCCAACGTGGTGACTGCCGTCTTGGCAAGCTACCGAGGGTACGACACTCTAGGTGAAACCGCCGTCATTTTTACTGCAGGAATCGCAGTTTTGTTGATTTTGCGAAAATCGACTGCAGAAGACGAAGCGTTTATTTCGTCGATGAGCAAGGGGGAAAAGGGTGAATAACTTTCCGATCATTCGAGTGATCTCGAAAATCTTGATTCCCTACATTTTACTGTTCGCACTTTACGTTCAGTTTCATGGTGATTTTGGTCCCGGTGGTGGATTTCAGGCAGGTGTGATTTTTGCCGCCGCTTTGATTTTGTATGGCCTAGTGTTTGGGTTACCGAGCGTCTACGAAGTGGCTCCGCCTAAGGTGGTTGAAAAGCTGATCGCCCTTGGGTTGGTGATTTATGCCGGTACGGGTGTCGCATGCATGGTATTGCAGGGTAATTTCCTGGATTACAACCAACTTAAACATAACACCTTGACGGATTTACCCGCCTACATCGGTGAAGGGACCTTTCATTTTCTTCCGTCTGACCAACACCTCGGAATCTTTCTGGTTGAACTGGGAGTTGGAATCACAGTCACCGCTGTCATGACCATGATTTTTTATTCGTTCGCAGGACGCGAGGTGGTGGAATGAGCTTGGATCAGGCTCTTGGGCTGTATAACTATTGGATTGTTATATTCTTGATGATGACAGGGTTTTATATCGTCATCTCAAGTCAAAATTTAATCAAAACGATTATCGGGCTCAATATCTTTCAAACTTCCGTTTTTCTGTTGTATATCACGATGGGGAAAGTTGCAGGCGGAACGGCTCCGATTATTCAAGGAGGGCATGGCGACCACGGGCACGGGCATGATCAATCTCACGATGCCAATCATTCCCATCATGTCGTCGATCACGTTGATTCCGGTCAGCTACAAACAGGATCCGAATCTTTCGGCGAAAAAGCGAACGCGGAGTTGGGCATGGGCCATGAACACGACCATTCGGCGACGATGCAAGAAGTTGCAGCGGGCCAAACCGCTGAAACGGGTGAACTGATTCAGGAAGCAGGTGAAGTTGTCGGATATGCCGACAATGATGCGGCAGCGGTGGCAGGCGAATTGCTTCCGACTGGACCAGTGGAAACGATTGAAAAGATCTACTCCAACCCTCTTCCCAGTGTGTTGATGTTGACGGCGATTGTGGTGGGAATTGCGACCACCGCCTTGGCTTTGGCTTTGATTGTCCGGATTCGAGAAGAGTACGGGACGATTGAAGAAGACGAAATTCTTGAGTTGGATAAAGCCGCGTGATTCAAGAACAATTGCCCATTCTATTGATTATTCTTCCGTTGCTGGCGGCGCCCCTGTTGGTGCTAATTGGCAATCGGAGACTCTGTTATCTGGTTTCATTGATTGTGGCGTGGCTGGTTTTTTTGATATCGAACGCTTTGCTGGTCGGCGTCATTCAAACGGGTCCAATTCGATACGAGATGGGTGGCTGGCCTTCTCCGTATGGCATTGAATATGTTGTCGACTATTTAAGTGCGTTTGTGATGCTATTCGTTTCTGGATTGGGTGCAATTGTGTTGACCTATGCTCCAGCCAGTATTCAGCAAGAGATCCCACTTTCGAAACACTACCTGTTTTTTGCCACTTTCTTGCTATGCATGACGGGGCTGCTTGGTATGTGCATCACGGGTGACCTGTTCAACGTTTTTGTTTTTCTTGAAATCAGTTCGCTAGCCAGTTACGCGCTGATCAGTCTGGGAAAAACTCGAAGGGCACCTTTGGCGGCGGTTCACTACTTGATTTTAGGGACGATCGGGGCGACATTTTTTCTGATCGGGATTGGGCTGCTTTATCAGATGACCGGGACGCTCAACATGGCCGACATCGCGGCTCGGTTAGAACCCAACATCGGCAACCGAACGTCTTTGGTCGCATTTGCATTTATGACGGTCGGGCTATGCATCAAGATGGCGGTTTTTCCGCTGCACACCTGGCTTCCCAATGCCTACACCTACGCTCCTTCGGCGGTAACGAGCTTTATCGCAGCAACGGCAACCAAGGTATCGGTCTATGCGTTCATTCGACTGGTCTTTCGGATTTTTTCACCTAGTTTCGCGTTTGAAACACTACCCCTGGATCAAGCTTTGATGATTTTCTCGTTGGTTGGGATCTTTGTGGCTTCGACAGCGGCAGTTTTTCAATCCAACATCAAACGGTTGTTGGCTTTTTCGAGTGTGGCCCAAATCGGATATATGCTGTTGGGAATCAGCATGGCGAACGTCAACGGTTTGTCGGCCGGAATTGCTCACATGTTCAATCATGCCTTGATTAAGGGAGGGTTGTTCATGGTCGTCGGTTGTTTTGCACTGCGGCTTGGATCTCTCAAGATTGAGGACATGAAGGGCGCGGGCAAGACGATGCCTTGGACTTCGTTTGCCTGGGTAGTAGGTGGGCTTGGATTGATCGGTGTTCCACTAACTGCCGGGTTTGTCAGTAAATGGTTATTGCTGACGGCGGCGATGGATAACAACTGGTTTCATGTCGCAGTTCTGATGTTGTTAAGTTCACTTTTGGCTGTGGTTTACGTCTGGCGGGTCGTTGAGACGCTCTATTTTGAGGAACCTTCCGCGAAGGCGCGGATCGCGAAAGAGGCGCCTGTTTCGATGTTGATACCTACTTACATCGTCATCGGAGCAACATTGCTGTTTGGATGTTGGACCGTTTATTCAGCTGAACTGGCTCGGCTGGCGGCTGAGTCGTTGTTAATCGCTGCCGATTCGGGGGTGATGACACGATGACCCCTGAAATGATGATCTGGGTTTCTTTGTTGATGCCATTGGTGGCATTTGTGTTGGTTTGGCTGTTCGGAAATCAGCCCAACATTAGAGAAGCTTGCTCGATTGCGACATCCAATATTCTGTTTGGAATCACCTGTGTCCTGGCCAATCATGTTTTTGCCGGAAACCGACCGGAATGGAATCTGGGTACGATGATGCCTGGGTTTGATATTTCGTTTCAGGTGGAACCATTGGGGATGGTGTTTGCGTTGGTTGCGTCAGGTCTTTGGATTCTGACTACCATCTACGCGATTGGCTATATGCGCGGTCACAATGAGACCAATCAGACTCGTTTTTTCAGCTGTTTTGCGGTTGCGATTTTTGCCGCGTTGAGTGCTGCCTATGCCAAGAATCTATTTACGTTGTTCGTCGCCTATGAAGTGATGACCATTTCGACTTATCCGTTAGTGACCCATCACGGAAATGAAAAAGCAAAACAGGGCGGCCGAGTCTATTTAGGCATCTTACTTTCAACATCGGTTGCGTTTTTTATGCTTGCCGTTGCCTGGACCTGGAATGTCGCTGGTACACTCGATTTCAAACCGGGAGGGATTCTGACCGCGGCTCAGCTATCTGGAAAAATTACCAATTTTCAACTTGCCGTTTTGTTGGGGTTGTTCGTTTACGGGATCGGCAAAGCGGCTTTGATGCCATTTCACCGCTGGCTACCGGCTGCCATGGTTGCTCCAACGCCAGTCAGTGCCCTGTTGCACGCAGTGGCCGTCGTCAAGGTTGGCGTTTTTTCGGTGCTGAAAGTGGTAGTCTATATTTTCGGAATTGACCTGATTCAATTGACCCAAGTCGGTGAATTGGGGCAATACGGGATGAGCAGTTGGCTCTGCTATATCGCCGGGGCGACGATTTTGCTCGCTTCGTTGGTAGCAATGACCAAAGACAATTTAAAAGCTCGGCTTGCCTATTCGACGATCAGTCAACTCGCCTATATCACCTTGGCTGCTGGGCTTGCAACACCCGATAGCGTGATCGGTGGCGGGATGCACATCGTGATGCACGCCGTCGGTAAAATCACTTTGTTTTTTTGTGCGGGGGCGATCTATGTCGGAGCACACAAAACGGATATCAGTGACATGCGAGGGCTGGGCCGGGCGATGCCTTTGACGTTTGGTGCCTTTTTCATCGCCAGTTTGAGCATCATTGGAGTCCCGCCGTGCGGGGGATCGTGGAGCAAATGGTTTTTGGCGATCGCCACCGTGGATGAGGGACATTTGTGGCTGACTGCAACGTTGATGATCAGTTCCTTGCTGAACATCGCCTACCTGATTCCCATTTCTGTTCGAGCTTTTATGACGCCAGCAAGGATGGAACCGATGAAATTTAAAGAAGCACCCATGATGTGCGTCGTTCCGTTATGCATCACGGCAGTGGGTAGTGTTGCCTTGTTCTTTTTCGCCGAAGGCATCTGGAGTGCACTTCTGCCTATCGTTCAGTAATTTTAATTGTCCGAGTCATGGATCCGCAGCAAACCAAAAAAGAAGCGACAGAACTAAGCTGGGCTGAACGAAATGTCAAATGGATCGGCACCGGTCTGATCGTCGCATGCGTTCTGACGGTCGTGGTTCAGTTGTTATGCGGTCCCGTTCTGCCAGCGATGTTTGACGAAAAACATAAAGCTCATTTTGAAGTCGAAAACTTTCCAGGGTTTCAGGCGATCTTTGGATTTGCTGCTTTTGTCATCATTGTCTACCTCGGGAAATTGCTGCGATTGTTCGTGATGAGGGAGGAAAACTATTATGATTCCTAGTCTTCCTCCCGGCGTCTTGATGATGTTTGGGGCGATACTGCTCCCGTTGTTGGGCAAAAAGTTTAGCGCGATCGGGGCCTTGGTGCTTTCGTCGATCAGCCTGATCCTGTTCTGGACACTGCCGGCGGATCATGTGATCCCAATGTCATTTTTTGGGCAGGAGTTGATCCTGGCCAGGATCGACAAATTGAGCTGGATTTTCTGCTTGGTGTTTCACTTGGCAGCAATCATGGCATCCGTTTACGCTTTGCACGTCAAAGATACCAAACAACACGTTGCGGCGATGCTCTATGCGGGCAGCTCAATTATGGCTTCGTGTGCGGGCGACATGATTACCCTGTTTGTTTGCTGGGAATTAACGGCGGTTTCCAGCGTATTCCTGATCTGGGCTAGCAATTCGGAAAAAGCTTATCGGTCCGGTATGCGATACCTGATCATTCAAGTGATTTCCGGGGTGCTGTTACTTTCAGGAGCGATCATTCGTTTTCGGTCGACCGGTGATCTTGGATTCCATTCATTCATCGATGGGGATCCGTCATCCTTTTTTACACTCAGTTTGGGATCGAAACTGATTCTGATTGCCTTTGGAATTAAGGCAGCATTTCCGTTGCTTCATAATTGGCTTCAAGACGCGTATCCAAAATCAACGCCAACAGGGACAGTTTTCTTAAGTGCATTTACAACCAAGTTGGCAATCTATTCTCTCGCCCGAGGCTTTGCGGGATTGGAGGAATTAGTCTGGATCGGTTGTGCGATGACACTGTTCCCGATCGTTTTCGCAGTAATCGAGAATGATCTTCGCAGAGTGCTGGCCTATAGCCTGAATAACCAGCTTGGATTTATGGTGGTCGGAATCGGGATCGGATCGGACTTGGCAATTAACGGGACGGCGGCTCACGCTTTTTGCCATATTATCTACAAGGCATTGTTGTTCATGTCGATGGGAGCGGTTTTAAAGCAGGTCGGTACGACGAAGGCCACGGAGCTAGGCGGACTTCATAAAACAATGCCGTGGACAACCTTGTTTTGCATAATCGGGGCAGGCGCGATTTCCGGTTTTCCACTGTTAAGTGGTTTTATTAGCAAATCGATGATCATTTCGGCCGCCGCTTATGAACATAGGTTTGTCGTCTGGTTTATTCTGTTGATTGCGTCGGCAGGAGTGATGGAACACTCTGGAATCAAGATTCCTTTCTTTGCCTTCTTTGCTCACGATTCCGGGAAACGTCCTAAAGAAGCGCCGCTGAATATGTTGATTGCGATGGGAATGGGAGCTTTCTTGTGTGTGGGCCTGGGGGTCGCCTATCCTTTGCTGTACAAGAACCTGCCCTACGAACTTCACCACGAATACGTCCCCTACACGCTTGCTCATGTTGTGATGCAGTTGCAACTGTTGCTGTTCGCAGGTCTGGCATTCCTGTTTCTGATGAAGATGGGATTGTATCCCGAAGAGAAAAGATCGACTAATCTCGATTTTGATTGGGTTTACCGGAAATTGTTTCCCAACGCGATAAGCCAAATTGGTCGCGGAATCCGGTGGATGGATCAAACGTTAAGAGCCTGCGTCTTATGGTTGTTAACGTGGTTTGTGCGGATCTGCGAAAAGAATTTCAATGAAACTGGAAATCTTGGCACGACTTGGTCCACCAGCCTGATGGCATTTTGGGCAGCGATCCTGTTAGGTCTTTGCCTGATGCTCTACTATCTTTGACGCAGTTATTCGCTGGGCAGGCCCCGTCTGAGACGAATAAACAAACTCACGGCTGAGTGAGCCTGGTATTGTTTTTGCAAAGTAGATTGTCTCTCCGAGGCGAACGCTCGGAGAGCGATGCACTATGCCAACCCGTGGCATTTCATCCTTAGCAGATGTTGCAGATTTTTGCGTTGAGCTCCTCTCGGCAAGAGGAGCCTACAGTCCATCCCGTTTGCTGAGCGGTTCGACTTTTGCCCATCAGTTCGCCTCTCACAGCAAAAAATCACAAACGCTCTGAAGCAATGAAGCCAAAACACTTCGGCCGGTACCAATGCAATACGAAGTCATTCAACTTTGAAACATGGCTTTCGCACCGATCATCTCTGGTCGATTTAAATCGGTTTGGCTGGTTTTTTAATCTCAGCCACTTCAAGGGACCTCACATTGTTGGCGAGTTGCTGGTGGATATCAACGATCAGAAAAACAAGATCTTTCAAATCGTCTAATTCAGTATCTGAAATCAAAATTACAGTTTCACTTTGCCCGTTTCTAAATGCGATTTTAAAACGGAGCCTGTTTATTTGAGCAATCCAGCTTTTCTGGTTCACGTGGAAAGGCGGCAAATAGTCTCTGGTCTGAAAAAAATGAGGCTCACGTTCAGATTGAGTGCCCTTCGATTTGCTACCTGTTTTTTTTACTGTCCTTATGTAGCGTTTGGCAGCCGCAGGGTCGAATGGAAAAACTGAAAAGATCCGTTCGATTAACTGAGGGCAAATCATGAAATCCAGCGAATCTCGATAGCGGTTGGATGTTACGATAAAATATTTGTTAAAATCAGGGTCCTTGGTTTCTACTTTTTCTCCTCGGATCCAGGCGTTAGCGGCAGCGCTAAACGTTCGCGGTGTTATTGTAAATTTGAATCGGGGATCGAAACCGTCGGCAATTAGGTTGAGTCGTCTCGTTTTGACGATGTGCGATCCGTGAATATCAAAAACAGAAGTTGGCTGCAGGCTGATGCGAACTCTTTTCCCTTCGATATCGGCAACGATCTGGGGATGTTGACCTTCGTCGGTTAAAACGTAGTGGCCGTTAAGGGATTGGGCTGCGTCAAGAAGTTGGGAGCGAATCCTATTTTGATTGGAAACGTGGTTGTGGTACGCAAATCCGATCAGTGCGGTTACGGCTGTGATAACGATTAATAAGACGACGACTAGAAAAGTATCCATTCAAAGTTTCACTTTTGTTCGTGTCTGAGACTTGGGCGTGGTTAATTCTAACCTGCATTGGGCTTTGAGCGTCCAATCTGTTCGTCAAGTTGATCCAGATATTGGTCCCAAAGCCGATTTTTGTTGTTTGGTTTTCGCGTGAACAACACCTTGTGGTGGCAAATTGATCCGAAATAAAATGGAAGTCGGGACGGAGTCTGTAATTGAAGTTACCCGCACGGTTATGAGAGCCAGTCTTGGAATTATTCTTTTTCGAATACAAACAGATCGAGGCTTCTACTTGGGCGTATTTATCGTCTCTGCTATTGATTGCATTGTTCTTTAAATTCAACCGATTCTGGAGCGTTCGCAATCTTGATCTTCTATTGATCATCTTATTGGCTCCGGGGCTGTTACTGATCGATAGCGGACAAGCTTTCGTCCAGCAGCAAAAGGGGCAGACTCGGTCGCAGGCAGAAGGGATCGAGGACGTAACTCAGACGGCAGTTGGTATTTTGCCAAAGGTTTCTCAGTTTGAAAATTTGGATGACCGAAGTACGGGCAATCCGTCATCGTTTTCTGAACCGGGCAGCCTTACTCGTCAGCAAATTGCTGGTCAAAAGTTGCAACGATTTGGTTACTACTGGCTTTTTAGTGCCGGGATTTTTTTGCTGATTAGGATGCTGATTGATCCTGCTTTGACCAGACGTCCCATGTTGGAACCCAATCTGACCGTCGGGGGGTTAGTCTTTCTTGGTGTCAGTTTGATGTCTTTTTTGATGGCAAATATCGCTACTTCGCAACCAACTCCTGATGATCTTCAGGGAGCCAAAGACGCGGTTAAATTGATCAAGCGTGAGCAGGCAAGCTCTAACGACATGGAAAAACTTAAAAGACGCGGCCCTGGTTATCGCCTTTTCAATCTGCTACCGATTATCCCGTCTTTTGAGAGTGGTGACGAAATCTTGAGAACCAACGTGGAACAAGAATCGGATTCACTAGGCAGGTACGTGATCGCTGCTAGATCGTTGGCCATCGTGAGCCAATTGTTGATCGTTTTTGGGTTGGTTTTATTCTGCCATTATTACTACGAAAATTTTTATGTTGGGGTTGGGATCGGAACGATTTACTTATTGCTGCCCTACACCGCACTTTATACCGGACACGTTTCGCACGCGCTTCCAGCGGCCCTGTTGGTTTGGTCATTGTTTTTTTTCCGAACGCCAGTTGCTGCGGGAGTATTGATGGGACTGGCAACGGGAGTTTCTTATTATCCAGTATTTTTGATTCCTCTTTGGGCCAGTTTTTACTGGGACCGCGGTGTCAAACGGTTTAGTGTCAGTTTTCTTGTCTCTATTTTGCTATGCGTGGGAGGGCTGGCATTTACGTCAGTCGACGTTGCCGATTTTATGCAGCAGGTGCGTGCGATGTTTGGATTTTGGCAGCCGCTGCTTGAAGGCCTTGACGGTGTTTGGGCATTAGGATGGAGTCAATGGTGGAGGCTTCCGATCTTGGTGACTTTTGTTTTGTTCAGTATCTCGTTCGTTTTCTGGCCTACGGAAAAAAATATTGGAACTTTGGTAGCCTATACCGGAGCCGTGATGATTGCCGTTCAGTTCTGGCATGGTTTCGGTGGAGGTTTGTATGTGGCGTGGTATATGCCCATGGTTTTGTTAACATTTTTCCGACCAAATCTGCTTGGGCGGGTTGCGACTCAGGAATTACGGGAACAGAACCGCAAGCGGAAAGAAACCGCTGAGGATATTCTGGTTCAGGATTAGTTGGATCTTGGTTGACAAACTCAGCCCGCAATCACTTTTCAGCGGCCTACTGGACAAAATTTTGCTGCCCGTCTTCGTCTTCTTGCAAACTTAGATGTGTGAAGGCTTGATTTTGGAGACAAGCGTATCTGGGACCGTCATTTTGTACCGATTGTAACGACTGTGATGGTTTTAAGGCCGTCTAATCCTCTGCTGGGCAAAAAACGTCAGGTCATCGGATTGAGTCGACGAATTTGAAGCAATCAGCAGATTCAAATTAGTAAGGGAAGCGTAGATGAAGTTTCTTCGTCGACAGGTCGTTTCCGATGGGGACAGGCAGCGTTCATCGCTGACGAAATAAAATGGAATCGAAGCAACGATTTACCAGAACTTTGTTACTAGCAACGATTATTGTTGGCGGTATTTGGGTTTTGCTCAATAAAGATCAAATTCAAAATCCCGCTGACTTGATAGAAGTTGCCGTCAGTCAGATCGGTTCGACTTCTCAACACGTAGTCACCGCGATCCAGGGTAATGGGCGGGTTGGATCGGGGACAGGCAACGGATTGGGGCCCAGTGGTGAGATGGGTGAGATGGGGGCAGGCAACGCGATCAGGCCAAACCGCCGAGTAAGTTCAGCAACCATCGATCAGGCCGGGTTCAAGACTAATATTGGTCAGCAATATGTCACAAACGTTATCAGAATCGCCTCTTTTAATGTGCAACCAAATGCCATTTCTCAAAGTCCATTCTCGCAAAATCTGACCGCAGAGATTTGCCGCGGTTTCGATGCGATTGCGTTGCAGAATATTTCGACGAGCGATTCAGCCTGGCTGCCAAACTTGGTTGCTAGGATGAATGAATTGGAAACTATGGGTGCACAGCGACCAGGCCAAAAGGCAACCAAGAACATTCCGAATTACCGATTCGTTTCAGATCAGGCTTACAACAATTCCAAAGATACGATTGCTGCGATCATCTACAATCAAACGACTTTGGAAATGGATGAAAGCCGGTGGTATACCGTTGCTGACCCAGAAGGCATCCTTAACCGCAGCCCGATTGTGGGCTGGTTCCGTACGCGTGGGCCTGACTCGAGTCGAGCATTCACTTTTAGCTTGGTGAATCTGTCGCTTCATCCATCCCGACCCGAACAGGAATTGGCTCATCTGGGAGATCTTTTTCGGGCGATCCGCAATGACGGCCGGGGCGAAGATGACGTTTTGATTGTCGGCGATTTTAATACGGGCGACCGAGGTTTGAAAACAGTCAGTCAACGACACGGTTTGACATGGGTAGTTTCGAACCGTTCCACGACGACACGTAATCAAGCTCAATCTGACAATTTAGTATTCAGCCAAATTGCGACCGAAGAATTCACAGGGAGCGGAGGTGTTTTTGATTTTCTGAGGCATTACAACCTTCGCCTCGTCGATGCTTTAATGGTGTCAGAGCATCTTCCTGTGTGGGCAGAGTTCTCTATTTTCGAGGGCAAAGCAGCCAGTCGCTTGGTACCGGTTCGACGAAAGGCTCGTTCTGAGAATTCCGAACCAAAACAGGTCCAGGTTCCAGAGACCAGTTTCGTCCATTAAAACGTTGAGCAACCTCATCTAATAAAGATTCAAATCGACGCTGAGCTGTCAACGACCAAACGGCTATCAACACACCCAAAATAACGGTTGCAATAAATCGTTATGTGCAAAGTTGGCTTCTTAGTTCGGCTTCGTCAATATGGTTGGAAAACCAGCAAGACAAATTTTCTTGTCCCACTCGAAGGCTGCTTTTCATTCGTTGTAGCGAACCGACACCGATGCACCGGAGTGGAGCGGGTTGAACGTCATCGGACAAGCCATTTGAGTCTTTGGCAATCACGATGTCAGGTTGGTTTTGCTGTTGCAGAAAATCTATCAATTTTCTCCCCGAATCGATTGAAATGATTCGGTACCCCTGTGCAGCAAGCTTGGCAATGATTCGACTTTCGGGTTCAAACTCCAACATGAGAGCCGTTTTTGATTGAACACGATATCTGGATGGCGCTTCACAGACCACCGATTCTTGGGCGGCACCAACGTCGGGCATCTGGCAGAATTTTTCCAAGTCGTCGAGACACTCCAACGCATTTTGAAGGGCATCTTCAGCATGTCCGTTCAATTGTTGCCGCAGCTGGTTTTGGGCAAGATGGATCGCCAAGTTTGCCGCATCGATTCGTTTTTGAATTTCGATTTGATGCTGAGCAGAAATTCCCGGTTTTTCGGGTCGACTCATTGGATCTACCTTGCCAAGCAACTCGCCTCTTAGAATACGGATGTCTTCGGGAGCGTCGATTCCGATTCGGGCTGAATTCTTTCCGATTTCGACGACCTCCAGAGTGATTCCAAGACCTGGAAACAGGATTTCTTCACCGACACGACGAGATAAAACAAGCATTTCAAGACTCCTTTCAAGAGTTTTCGATTGCCCCAAGATAGGCAATTCGGATTTCACAAACTGATCTTTGGGCATCCAAGCCCCCGTCAATGAAATCTTTTCCAGCTAACGACCTTAGACAGTCTCTCGATCAACGATGATCTGTCAACCCTGTTTACTGTATTTGTTTACAGTATCATTCAATCCTTCCCCACTTCGGTTAAAATTGAGCGTTGATCTTGCTGATTTGCGTGAGTCGAATCCAAACATTTGTGTCAACTTTTGGAATGCTTAGAAAAATTTAGGGAAGCTTGATTAATGGAGAAGACTGGGCAAAGAACGCGTCGGATCGTGGAAGAGTTGCGTGCAGATATTGATTTTGAGCTAGATGATGTTATCTCAAAAATCGTTGGGAGTTTACCCGAAGACTACTTCACGAATCTTTCTCGTGAAAATCAGTTGACCCAGCTAAAAGCTTTGTTGGCGATGGGAATTTGTCAACTCGATCACGAGATCATGCTCCGAAGCGAGGATGGTCGCCACGTTAGTGTGATCGCTCGTCAAAATTATCCTGGTTTGTTGGCTGGAATTTTAAGGCGTTTGCCACGGGAACGTTCTTTAATCGGAGCCAAGATTTTCACTTCCACCGAACACGATTTCATTATTGATGTTTTTGAGTTTGAGACTGAAGAAGTGGTTACCGGTACTGAAACGATCGCCGATCAAGAGTTGCAGGCTTCGATCGAAAAAGTCAGCCAGTTAACAGGGGCCCAGGAAACCAAAATTCGAGAGTTCGTTAGCCACTACCGAACGAACAGTCCGATATTGCGAACACCAAAGCTAATTTCCGAACACTATTTGGCATTTAATGCTATGCGGCATTCCAACGACATAGCGATTCGTTGGAGTGATTTGGATGGGGGCAGAATGCATGTCACAGTTTCCACTGGAAGCACCCGTCCACGTGAAATTTTCGAGCGAGCTTCCACATTTTTTGCCGGCAAGTCGATCGACATCGACCAAGCGTTTTTGCATGACATTCCAAGAAACGAGTATTCCCGATCGGCGATTGCGAGTTTCATCGTCGTTGGTGAAGTCAACAATCAGGCTTTTCGTCCGGAATTGGTCGAGGAACTCAAACTCTTCCTTCGATTGGACGAAGACATCCTTTCGAAATATGGATTTGCAGATCATTTTGATTCTCGCGAAAATGCCGAACTGGTTTCGGCCGTCGCCCGTTTGGTCGGACACTTGATGAAGTTTGCCGGGTCCAATGTGCCGTTTCAACAGGTGAATGGACTCGCTCGAAAGCACATTCATGCATTCGAAAAGTGTATCGATGCCATCAAGTCGATTGGATCTGGAAAGTCATTCGATAGAACCAAGGATCTGGTCTCGCTGGAATATCTGAACAATCCAGTTGAAAGAAAAGTCCTTTCCACACTCAATTCGATCATTCGGTCGTTGACGGCATCTAACATATCGGTGGCGGATCGACGGACCATTACGATGCGTTTTGACCAGCAATTATTCGACGAATTCGATGTTAACGAAAAACCGTTTGCTGTTTACTACTGTTTGGGGCAAGGTTTCGATGGATTTCATGTGCGTTTCCGCGATGTGGCTCGGGGCGGGATGCGTTTGGTTAGGACTCGCAACGATGAACATTATCTTGTGGAATCCGTTCGAGTGCTCGAAGAAGCTTACCGTCTGGCCGCAGCTCAACAGCTAAAGAACAAAGATATCGCTGAGGGTGGTGCCAAGGCTACTATTATCCTCAAACCGGAGATTGATCCTGAAAGAGCCGGACGGGATTTTGTCGACGGACTTATGGACGTTGTTTTGTTGGATTCTATTGAAGGTGCTTCCGAAGAATTGTTGTATCTAGGGCCAGACGAAAATGTAACGCCACGCCTGATCGAGTGGATTGTCAAACGGAGTCGCATGCGTGGTTATCCTTATCCCGAATCTCTGATCAGTTCCAAACCGAAGGCTGGTATCAACCATAAAGAATTCGGAGTCACCAGCGAGGGTGTAACCGTATTTTTAAAGCGAGCACTAAAGTATGCGGGTATCGATCCAGCTCAGTCGCCATTTTCAGTCAAATTGACGGGTGGCCCAGATGGCGATGTTGCAGGGAACGAAATTAAGATTTTGTTTCGAGAGTATGGTCAATCTGTCAAAGTTGTGGGGGTTGCGGATGGAATGGGTTCAGCGATTGATCCCGTCGGTTTGAATCAGATGGAACTGCTACGGCTGTGTCATGAAGAACGACCCATTTGCGATTTTGATTCGTCCAAGCTTTCGGCCGAAGGGAAAGTGTTGGGGCTCAATACGCCGGACGGACTGGCTCAACGAAACGACCTTCAATTCTCACTCAAATCCGATGTGTTCATTCCAGCCGGCGGCAGGCCATCAACGATCAATGAAAGCAATTGGGAATCCTTCTTCGCTTCCGACGGTAGCCCAGCGGCCAGAATTGTAGTCGAAGGAGCCAATCTGTTTATTGACGATTTGGCTCGTCGTCGACTTTCAGATCGAGGAGTAATCGTCGTTAAAGATAGTTCGGCCAACAAGTGCGGAGTGATCTGCAGCAGCCTTGAAATCGTAGCCGGAATGCTGCTAACTGAGGAAGAATTTCTTGAAATCAAAGATGAATTTGTCGCCGATGTTTTGGAGTTATTACGGGAATTGGCAGAAATTGAGGCCAATTGTTTGTTTAACGAATTGCCTCGGGCTCCTTCGTCGTCACTGCCTGAATTGAGCGTGATGATCAGCCAAAAAATTCTGCAAATAGGTGATCTCATTTTTGCAGAGATTGACCACTGGTCCAGTGCCGATCAGGATCGAGCGCGTTCCCTGACGCTTCGGTATTTGCCCGATGCTCTGATCGATAAATTAGGAACCGAATTGATTGATGATATTCCAAGGGTCTATCGAAACCAGTTGGTTGCTTCGATTTTGGCAAGCCGCGTTGTTTATCGAGAAGGTTATCAAAATCTTGAAAATATGCAGCCATCGGATTTGGGTCGTTTGGCATTGGATTACTTGAGACTTGATAGTGAGACGATTCGGCTGATCGATGAAATCGATTCCGCTGGTATCCGAGAGGCAAGATCTATTCGCGAAATTTTAAGACATTCAGGTACCCGGGCCTTAAGAGAGTTAGGTCATTAGATCGTTGGATTCCATAAGTGGATGGTAGGTCGGCGATACTTGGTATTTTGCAAACTTTGTCGTGCCGAACCTAACATGCATTGGGAGGCGAATTTTCTTGCCTGAAGTCTTTGCTGCACTTGAGGCACGTTTGTTTTTACCAAAGTGCTTTGGTTTTACGTTCAGTTTTCTGCCGCCGTGTTGACAAATGGTAAAATAGTTGGATATCGAACCGTGATGCTTAAATTGATAATAAAAGGCTGAACTTGAAACCAGCGAATGTTTCGGACAGCCTCAAAACGATTTTGTTTTAAAATGGAAAAGAGTCCAAGTCGCTTCCTTTAGTTGTTTCCTATTGTCCATGAACATTTACTGCATCCATTGTGGTAAAAAATTTTCCATTACCAAGCAGCAACTTGGCAAGCGTGGAAAATGCCCTCATTGCAAATCGACGGTCATCATGCCGAGGTCGAAACTGCAATATGGGAGCAAAGAACGACAGCTTACTCCTCCCAACCGTGCAATGGAGAACTCTTTTTCCGGGATCAGTGCTATTGCAATCCACTTGCTGGCGTTGGTGGCATTGGCGTTAATCCCTTGGGGAAATTTTGCTACCGGCGAAGGGGGTGAAGGCGATCAAATTATGATCGGCCAATTGTCAAAACAACAACTCGTTGAAACTCCTAACGAACAATTGCAGTCTATCGAAGTCGAAAATCCAGTGGACACGACGAACTCGGAATTTTTGGAAAATGATTTGGTTTCGCCTGATGCAATCAACCCGTTGTCCGACATGCAGCTAAATATTGGTTCGATTAGCGGTGGCGCGAGGAAGGCGATTGAAATTCAATCTTTCAACCAGATGTCCGTGCTGGCCAGTGGATCAGAAGCTTTCGGAAAAATGATCAATCGCCTCAAAAAAGACGGGCTCGACATCGTCATCGTATTTGACAGTACCGGAAGTATGCAGGGAGAGATCGATCAAGTTAAAACCAAGATCGGTAGAATTGGAAACGCCTTGCAAAGGCTGATCCCCGAAATGACTCGCATAGGAATCTGCACTTATCGGGACAATGGAGATCAATACGTTGTGAAGGGATTGCCGCTAACCGCCGAAATTGGGCTAGTCACAACTTACCTCGAAACGATCAACGCCAGCGGAGGGGGGGATCGGCCCGAAGCGGTCGACGAAGGCCTTGCCTGGGCAATCCAGAAAAACAATTTCCGTAGAAGTGCCCGAAAAGTCATCCTGCTTTTTGGCGACGCCCCTCCTCGGGAAAGCAAGATTCTGATTTGCGAAAAATTGGCTTCAGATTTTCGAAACAAGTATCGCGGCGTGGTCAGTACTGTCACCTGTCGCAGCGAACAATGTCTTCCGTCTTTCGAAAGCATCGCGGAACTCGGCGGGGGTGAAGCCTTTCTTACCAGCAACGAGCGTGAAATCATGAAACAATTGATGGTCTTGGTATTCGGCTCCCAACATCGAAGTAAAGTTCTTGAAGCATTCAATTTGATGAATGAGTGATCTTCTGCCCGGGTCTTTCTTGAGCCGGTCGGCAAAGCCTCGGTTCCGATTCAGTACGTTCCGCTTGCCGAGCGGAACCTCGCCTAAACTAGCTCAGCCATCTTGGCAGCGCGAACAAAGCCGACACCATCAGGTGTGGTCTTTAGAGGATTTAGAAATTTAATATTGACGGCAAAATCTTGCAGAATCTTTGAGCCGATCGGCAAAACCGCGGTTCCGATTTAGTACGTTCCGCTTGCCGAGCGGGATCGTTTTTTCCAGTAAATCGCGATCACCAACAAATGCAAAACCTTCCGAACCGAAAGACTTCAAACTTCCCGCAACCACGGCTCCGGAAAATTTGAAATGAGAGCTTTAGGGCATGCAGGCCGAATCGGTAGTTTGGGGTGTTTCTACCGAGCCCCGTCGGTCAAGCATCTGCCGCCGAACTTTTCGAAATACTTCCGGCACGATGACCCATATCCGAACAATATTTGATTGACTTTGTTTTTTAGGTTTGTGGTTCAAACTCGTCAGCAAGGCGGACCAACCGCACCTTAGCCGCTGATACGGCGCAATGAGTTTGTTGGAATTCGAGTCGCATTCGACAGAGGGTTTTCTCTTTTGTTTAACAAGAATCCTTGGCTTTACCGATACCCCTATACATTGTCTAGGCATTCCCAGCTAACTACCATATTAAGCTTGTTGAAATCATGAATTCATTTCGAATCGCATCCTTTAATTCAACTGAAGACAAAAAATTGAATTCCTACCAGCTTACTCACCTCAAGCAGCTTGAAGCCGAGAGTATTCACATCATTCGGGAGGTCGTCGCCGAATTTCAGAATCCGGTCATGCTCTACTCTATTGGAAAAGATTCATCGGTGATGGTTCACTTGGCGCTCAAGGCCTTTTATCCTGCCAAGCCTCCATTTCCGCTTCTTCATGTAGATACGACTTGGAAATTTCAAGAAATGTATCACTTTCGAGATGTCTACACCAAAAACGAGTTGGGGCTTGAGGTCCTTCGCCACGTCAACGAAGACGGACTGAAGCTCAAACTGGATCCGCTTGAAAACAGTGGAAAGCATACGGAAGTCATGAAGACCGATAGTCTGAAGATGGCGTTGGACAAGTACAAATTTGATGCCGCCTTCGGAGGGGCTCGTCGGGACGAAGAGAAATCACGATCCAAAGAAAGAGTTTTTTCGTTCCGAAATAAAAGTCACGGTTGGGACCCAAAAAATCAACGCCCTGAATTGTGGTCGCTGTACAACGCTAAAATTAACAAAGGCGAAAGTATCCGCGTATTCCCAATTTCAAATTGGACTGAATTGGATGTTTGGCAGTACATCCACCTGGAAAAGATTCCAATCGTGCCGCTTTACTATGCCGCCATGCGACCTGTGATCGAAAGAGACGGAGTGATGATCATGGTTGACGACGACCGATTGACTCTCAAGCCTGGCGAAGTACCCCAGCAAAAAATGGTTCGATTCCGTACACTTGGATGTTATCCGCTGACGGGGGCTGTGGAATCCGAAGCCGACACGCTGCCCAAGATCATTCAAGAGATGTTGTTGACCACCACTTCGGAACGCAAAGACCGAGTGATCGATAAAGATCCTGACGGGATGCAGGAAAAAAAGGAAAAAGGCTATTTTTAATCGGCAGCTGTTAGTCGCTTTTTCCATCTTCAAGTCTGCTAACAAAAACAATTGATTTTCGAGCTCAAAATCTGTTGAGCATTAGAAACAAGGGAATGCAATGTCTCACCAATCCGAGTTAATCCGCGAAGACATCGACGCTTATTTGAAGCAGCACGAACAGAAAGAACTGCTTCGATTTTTGACGTGCGGTAGCGTAGACGATGGAAAAAGTACGCTGATCGGCCGATTGTTTTACGATTCAAAAATGATCTACGAAGATCAACTTGCCGAACTCGAAGCGAAATCGGCGACCCACGGAACAACTGGTGGAGATTTCGATCCCGCCCTGTACATGGATTCTTTGAAAGAAGAGATTCAGCAAGGAATTACGATTGACGTCGCTTACCGGTATTTTTCGACGCCGAAGCGGAAATTCATCATCGCAGATACGCCGGGTCACGTGCAGTACACCCGAAACATGGCCACCGGTGCATCGACTGCGGATTTAGCGGTGATTTTGGTGGACGCTCGGGAAGGCCATGGAGTGATGGAGCAGACTAAACGACACAGCTTTATCGCATCGCTATTAGGGATCAAACATGTGATCCTGGCCGTCAATAAAATGGACTGCGTGGATTACAGCGAAGTCCGATTTAACGAAATCATCGATGACTATCGGAAATTTGTCCAACGCCTTGAAATTCCGGACTTGCATTTCGTGCCGATCTCAGCCCTCAAGGGTGACAACGTCGTAGACAGAAGCGACAACATGACTTGGTACCAAGGTTCCACGTTGATGAACTTGCTGGAAACAGTCGAAATTAGCTCGGATCGAAATTTGAAGGACTTTCGGTTCCCGGTTCAGATTGTGCTGCGACCGGATTTAAACTTCCGCGGTTTTGCGGGGACCATTTCCTCGGGCATCGTTCGAGTGGGCGATGAAATTATCACGCTGCCTTCGCGGAAATCGAGCAAGGTCAAAGAGATTGTGACCTACGACGGCAAACTCAATGAAGCGTGCGCTCCGATGTCGATTACGCTCACGCTGGAAGATGAAATCGATATCAGCCGCGGCGATATTATCGTCCGACCCGGCAATGTACCTAAACAGGAAGATAAATTCGACGCCATGTTGGTCTGGATGTCGGAGTCGCCAATGGTTCCTGGTCAACAATACTTGATTAAGCACACGACCCGAACCATCCCAGGGACCATTTCGACGCTCCGGTACCAGATCGACGTCAACACGATGAAAAGTAACCCGTCGCCAACCCTTGAATTGAATCAGATCGGAAGAGTCGACATTCGGTTAGATCGAGCGATTTCGTTTGATCGGTATCGACGAAACAAGCAGACCGGTGCGTTTATCGTGATCGACAGAATTACAAACGTCACTGTTGCTGCTGGAATGATTCTTGATCAACGAACTTCCGACGATCGAAACGACGCTTGGGACACTCCCAGTAGCCGAACGTTAGAGCAAGAGATTTCCAACGTAACGAGTGATGAGCGGATTGCACGCTATGGACAAAAGCCAGTGACTATTCTGTTGACTGGACTTCCGGGGTCGGGAAAAACTACGACAGCATACGGGTTGGAACGAAGACTGTTCGACATGGGGCGAAGTGCGACCGTGTTGGACGGACAAAACATTCGAGCCGGTTTATCACGAGATCTCCGGTTCACAAGCGAAGATCGGTCTGAAAATGTTCGTCGTGCTACCGAGGTCGCGCGATTGATGAATAAAACAGGTCTGATTTGTATCTTGGCTTTGGTAGCTCCGGAAGAGGAAGTCCGTCTTCGTGCGGCTGAGGCGGTCGGTAAAGATTTTCTGGTCGTTCACCTGTCGGCTCCGCCAGAACTTTGTGCTCAGCGAAATCAGTCGGGGGAAACGGAAGATCCGGAACTTAAATCGACGGTCGTTTATGAACTGCCCCAGAATGCGGACTTGATCTTAGACACCCAGCATCTTTCTCCAAATGCTTGCATCGAACAAGTGGTTCAATTGATCACCGACCGAGGGTATCTTGCTTAGCCTTTTCCGTCGCTCGTGGTAAACGTCTGACGGATATCTCTGTCGATCATTGGCCAATCGAGGGATCGTTGTCGGGGAGGCCGATTGAATTGATTCGAATCGCCACGAGGATTCCGATCAAAGTCGGTGGTATGAAGGTTGTGAAAACGACCCAAGTCAAACCGGTAGACATCCACAGAAGCCCATTATTTCTAATCAAGAAATACCAAAGTAACGATATCGAGGTCACTAGTACCAAACCGCAACCAGAGTATCTGATGCCTTTCCTCAGGTTATACTTGATTATTGTGGCGCAGATTGGAAACAAAACAAAAGAGTTGATTAGACCCAAAGGTAACGCGAGAAGAATTGGTGCAATGATATAAATCCCAAGCGCGGCAGGGTTGTCGATTGGTGGAGATAATGACAAGACTAAAAATAAGAACGCAATTGACCACATGATAAAAGCAAGGGAAGTCGTCCAGATGCATCTGTAGCGTGCCGCGAGTATCGCTCGCTTGTGAGTTGGGCTAAGTCTTGAGAATCTTCTCATATCAACTAAGTGTAATTAATCGGTGAGAATGAAACTGAATCAGTGCCAATCTAAAAAATAAACGAAAAGCATCACAATTAGGGCAAACACCCCAGTCACAACGAGTAATCCCGCAATTGAAAATTGGTGAAAAAATTGCCATTTTTTTGTTAGGGCCCAGGCGATGCAGCATCCGATCAATGCACCGATAAAGCCCCAGTAGATGATGTGTGAAGACATCCAATGAAGGCTGGATTCGAAAGTTTGACCTGTCCTGTGAGATTTTGGTATGAGAAATCCGGCAAAACAACTGACCATACCGAGTAAGAGCATGGATCGATTTCTGGCGGCATAGGAAACTAACGAAACCAGAACGACGAGTCCCAAAGTTGCGATAGCCCACAGAGCGAATTCAATTTCGCTGTAATCATATATTCTCATTGCCCATTTCCTGCATTTTTTTGTTGTAATAAATCCTCGCCAAGACAGATAAAAACTCGAGGTTTGTCGACCCTGAGGCGAATCTTGGTAGCACTTCTTTCAGGTGGAAATTCCGGCTGAAGCCTGAACGGACAGCTTAAAATAGGGAGCCACGATTGTAAGTCCGGTCAACATTTGCCAGAGTATCGTAAATCGAATTTGATTAACAATCTGACGGACCTCAGTGGACGGATAGACGGATGAAGTTTGACCAGATCGATAAAGCGATTGCTGGATGGATGCAAAAGTATGGAGTCGTCACCCTTCGCATCGGTCTGGCGATCATTTTCATCTGGTTCGGAATTCTAAAACCGCTCGGCATGAGTCCGGCAGAAGAACTGGTCAAACGGACGGTTTACTGGCTTCCTCAAGATCTATTCTTCCCAATTCTCGGCTGGTGGGAAGTGCTCATCGGTTTGTTCATGCTTTACAGGCCAACGATCCGATTTGCAATTTTACTCCTGTTTCTGCAAATGCCAGGAACCGCTCTGCCTCTGATCCTGTTACCCGACGTCTGTTTTACCAGCATCCCTTTTGGTTTAACTTTGGAAGGTCAGTACATCATTAAAAATCTTGTGCTGATTGCTGCAGCTCTGGTAATCGGAGGAACCGTGCAGCGTAAGTCAACCAACGAGAAAATACTTTGAGCGATGCTCGAGCTTGCAGTGATTGAAGTTGATTGAGCCAATTTCTGGAGGGGATGGATCATTCCAAGGCGTCAGGTAGGTGTGTAACCTATGTCGCGAATCTCAATACTGCACCTGAAGATCCTCTGGAGTCATCCGCAAGCGTGGGGGCTAGATAGACCGTTGCAGTTGGCTGAAGCCGTTTCATCAATCCCTCAGGTGTGCCTGCTTGCGTGCGTTGAAAACTGAGTGAAAAAAAACGTCCGCCCATGTACAATTCTCAATCTGGACCTTGAATTGGGAATTGGAAGCCAACGTGTTAATTGCCGAGTATCCTCCGTTTCGTCCTTTGACTGGAATGAAGTCTCCACACCTTCAAACGGTGGGTGCGTTCTTCCTGCGCGGTAAACGAATCAAGTATCGGGCGGTCAAGTATTCGGTTAATCTTTGGGACGGTGATCAGCTTGTCATTCACGACGATCAGCCTGTCGAATGGATCACTGGAGATCGAATCGCGATTCTTTTTCACGGGCTGTGCGGCTGCCATGGATCGCCCTATATGGTCCGTCTGACCGACAAGCTGAAAAAGCATGGGATCCGAGTGATTCGCGTCGACATGCGAGGTTTTGGCGACAGCAAACTGGTTTCGAAATCGCATTTACATGGCGGAAATTATCGAGATGTTGTCTCGGTAATCAACTTTGTCAGGCAACTGAGTCCGATATCTAAAATCTCTCTAGTCGGATTTTCAGTTGGAGGGAATATTATTCTCAGGACGATTGGGATGTGGGGAGACCAACACCCGATAGAGGTAGATTCTGCTATCGCGGTTTCGCCGCCGGTCGATCTATTAATGTGCGCGACGAACATTCGGCAGTTCGGCAATCGGATTTATGAAAAATATTTCATGACCAGGATGAACGCCCATTTGTCGGAACGCCGCCGAAAGGTAAAGGGTTTAGTGGATTCGGGCGTCAGTCCGCTACCGGATCGTTTAATCCATTTCGACGATCGGTTTACGGCCCCTTGCTGGGGCTATTCGGGAGTGCTTGACTATTACGCCGATGCGATGGCAGGCCCTGTCTTGGACCAAGTCGCCATCCCAACCATCATCTTGACTGCGGAAGACGATCCGATCGTTCCCTTCGAAATGTATTCGAATTTTCCAATGTCGAATTTCATTGAAATGGCCGTGACTCGCCATGGAGGTCATCTGGGATTTTTAGCCAATAGTCGGGACCCCGACCCACATTGGATGGACTGGCGAATCTGCAAATGGGTGACTGAGATGGATCATCAATTTTTCGAAGGTCGCTCAAATAGTGATGCGAAAGGGAGCAAGCTGTTTTCGGGTGTAACGACCTGAGATTGCTTGGTGAGGTTTGATGCCATGCCGGGACCGGGAGGTAAGATTGCATTATGCTTGAAATGTTCCGCTCGGCAAGCGGAACGCACTCATAGCCCGAAAGGCTTTCCATAACCTAGCCCAGGTCCAGCCGGAAATGCCCCGGCTACCAGTGATAACCCAACACCAAGCCATGACAAATCGAAGGTCGAAACAACTCAATCGCGGTTTTCACTACGTCACCATTTCGTAACGCGATGTTCCGCTCGGCAAGCGGAACTTAGGAATTACGATTGGTGGTTGCGGGCAAGAGTGAGACCGGCAGCGTTGGCCTGTTCACTAGGACGCTTTTCAACCGCATTGGCTGCGTCAGAGGAGTTCGCTGGGCCGGTGTTGGCCTGTCTTCTTTCGATGAATTTCTCGCGAATGTCTTCACGAATTTCAAGATATCGCATGTTGACTTCGAGTTTGACACCGTCGCTTAACTCGTTAAAAGTGGTCACGAAAATCTGGTTTTGAAAGGCTTCGCCTTGAAATAGAGACGCTCGAATTCGGTTCGAAAGACGATTTCTTGCACGGATAAAAAAGGAGTTCACCGTTCCCCACTCGGTCGGCGGTTGCATTGGGTTTCCAAAGGAGTCAAACAGGCTAAACAGTAGATAACCTTTTTCTCCAGTGTTGCGTTCAAATCGGGCCTCGATATAAGCCCAATCAGATTCATCCGGCTGAGAATCGAGTATCTGAGAAGGTTGGATAACTTTCCTTTCGACCAATTTCCATCCAACGTTTTTGTAACACGTGGTCAATTCATGCCAACCTGGGAACGGTTGGTCTACCGAAAAGTGGGTGGAAACAGACGGTGATTGGAATCTCCACGTGTCGGATCTTTGTCCCAAGTCGCTTCCTCGGGTTCGATCGGTAGTTTCATGGTCGAGCCGTTCCCAGTCTTCGTAAGTTTTTGCCAAGTCTTCACGAACGAAATCGACGGTCGGGTCCGAGTCAAAAAATCGGACCAGCATTTTTTGTTCGGCGTTCAGCGAAGCTCTTACATCCGATAGTTGCCAAAGCCCCATGGCAGTCATCAAAATTCCTATCGCCCAGATTACCGCCAGACCTGCCTTGGAAGGATTCTGCGAACGTCTTCGATGACCTGGCGATTCCGAATCGGAAGACTCCCCTGCAAGAACGGAGTTCCAAAATCGGTTGACCATCCGAACCATCGCGCTGCTGCCCTGCGTGGCTCCTGAATCCACGGGACCAAAAAGGAAGAATATAAATTGGTCAGTGCTGAATAAAAGTAAAATCCCCAGCGTCAAAACGACATAACCCAGGATGTCGTGGGAAATGCCGTGTGATAGATCAATCTTCAAAATATATTCGGACAACGGGATGACCATGATTCGTATGGTATTCATGAATATCGCCCAAAAAACGGCTGACATGATCAACAGGGCAGCTCGAAACCCTACGAATGCATAAAAAATTAAACCGATCATCAGCCCAAATAAAAGTTGATTGACCGCCCCGGGGGGTATGACAAAAGCATGCAAAATATAACAAACCATCGCCATCAATAAGCCGACGAACCACCCCAGAATGCCCGGCATTTGGATACGGCGGCTCATGACAATGAAGACTACCGCGACCAGCAACAACGTAAAAAACGATTGCACACCGCTGCATGCCTGTTCGATACCGTATTCTTGAACACCGGGAACCTTGATCAGGGTACCATCCATATGGTGTCCCAGCCCCAGCAGGTCCAACATGCGACTCGTGTAAACCGCACTGTACTGTTGAAGTCGAGTGATAAGGGTAAAGTCCAGTTGATTGGGAAGAATCAGATAGACATACAAAGGCAACGAACAAGGCCACAAAGTTCCTTCGGCATCTTTGTCGTTTGTGGAAGCCAAAAGGCTGCTGATCAGCAACATAAAGCTGAGGGCCGAAAACCAGGGCTCTACAAAAAGTAGGCTGAAAAATGCCGAAGCCAATCCCAAAAACAAGAGGAAAAAACTGGTGACTGACTGTCGAAATGCAGGCTGGATTTCAAAAGGCCATCTCAGCATCGCTAGTCCTGCCGTGGCCACGATTGCAAACCCAAACGGCTGATAATGAGGTCTGTCCAAAAGGCCTCGAAAATAGAGCAGCAACATTGGCAACTGAGCCAAGACTGCCAGTCCATAGGGAAGCAAGATTTTCCAGGGAACAATCTCGTTGGCAGCGGGTTGGGGTTTCGATGATGCCATGGATTCGAGAGGGGAATAGAACGAAGTTGATTTAGGTGATCGTATCGTTACGGGAGCACAATTTCATTCGACCAAGGTAGGTGTTCTTTGTGCCAATTGACGCAGGCTTCCAATCCATCATCCAGCGTGACGACCGGTTTCCAATTTAACAGGGTGTCAGCTTTTGAGATGTCGGCCCAAGTAGTTTTAATATCTGCGATGTGAAATGGTTTGTTTTCGATCTTCGCTTTTTTGCCTAGCAAATCTTCTAATTTGGCAATGATCGTGTTCAATGAAATGGGTTGGTTGCCGCCTCCCAGATTGATGATTTCGTAACCGGTCGGTTTGAGAGCTGCAATTGTTCCCCGGGCGATGTCATCGACAAATGTAAAGTCTCGAGACTGGGAACCGTCTCCGAAAAGCGTGATCGGAGTCCCCTCATCGATCCACTTAATGAAGCGGAAGATACACATGTCTGGACGACCGGCAGGTCCGTAAACGGTAAAATATCGGACGATGGAGATATCGAGGTCATACAGGTGGTGATGAGAGTGAGCCATCATTTCTGCCGATTTTTTGGACGCCGCATAGGGTGAAATCGGAGTATTGACGGCGAGCGTTTCCACAAATGGCATCTCCTGTCCCGCATAAAGCGACGACGTGGAAGCAAGTACGTACTTTTTGATGCCTCGCTGCTGCATCTCTTCGAGCAAGTACAGGTTGGCCATCGCGTTGGTGGTCATGTAAACCGTTGGGTTTTCCATGCTGTAGCGTACCCCAGCACGAGCAGCCAGGTTGATGATCGCATCGAACGAATGCTCTTCAAACATCTTGCGAACGACTTCCCGGTTTTCCAGATCCTCACGGTAGAACGTGAAGTTGTCAAAGCCTTCCAGTTTTGCAAGCCGATGTTCTTTCAGGGAGACGTCGTAGTAATCATTGACGTTATCAATTCCGACAACTTGGTGTCCGTCCTCGAGTAAAAAATGAGCCACTCGGTTGGCGATAAAACCGGCACATCCTGTAACCAGATACGTTTGGTTATCTTCTGGCATCGTATTCTTTCAAAAGAAATGGGTCAGGGCTGGCGAACTCCAACCGCCATCTCGGTTTTAGTTCAACCATTTGTTTTTTTCTAGCGGCTGTGGAAACGCAACTCAGTTCAATCTCACGCTTTAAAGATTTTTTCGCGTCCGTCGGTAACATTTTTAGTAGCGTTGCGAGTATCGATCACCAATGAGGCGTGTTTGACAATTTCATCCCATTGGAATGCCGTGTGATCTGTCGCAATCAAAACACAATCCAAAGACGAAATGTATTCTGGAGTCGCCTCTTCTGATTTTAAGTCAGGAACGTTGAAGTGACGCATCTTGGGCAGAACGGGAATGTGAGGATCGACGTAGCTCAGGTCAGCTCCCCGTTCTTCGAGCAATTCCATCAGTTTGAAAGACGGGCTTTCTCGAGGGTCATCAACATCTTTTTTATAGGCCACTCCAAAGATGCCGATTTTGCTGCCGCGAATCGGTTTTCCCGACTGATTCAAGGCCTCGGCCAGTTTATGAATGACGTAAAGTGGCATGCTGGTGTTTATTTCGCCAGCCAATTCAATGAACTTGGTGGGGATTTCGTGTTTCCTGGCAACCCAGCTTAAATAGAACGGGTCGATCGGGATGCAGTGACCACCCAGGCCGGGCCCAGGGTAGAACGCCTGAAATCCGAAAGGTTTGGTTTTGGCCGCTTCGATAACTTCCCAGACGTCGATTCCAATTTTTTGGAACAAGACTTTCAATTCATTGACCATCGCAATGTTGATACTGCGGTAGGTGTTTTCCAGGATCTTGCAAGCTTCGGCTACTTCGCATGAGTTAACGGGAATGACCTTGGTGATTGCTTTTTCATAAAACTTGCTTGCGATCCGAAGGCTTTCCGGTTCCAGGCCTCCAACCACTTTGGGAATGGTGCCGGCGGTGAAGTTTGGATTTCCAGGGTCTTCACGTTCCGGGCTATACGCAAGAAAAAAGTCCTTACCGGCTTTCAGCCCAGAAGCAGATAGAATCGGAAGAAGCACATCTTTGGTGGTGCCTGGATAGGTAGTGCTTTCCAGCACAACCATCTGGCCAGGTCTGAGAACTTTCGCAATCGAAGCCGCGGTTGCTTCCACGTATTTAAGGTCTGGGTCTCGACTATCCGAAAGCGGAGTCGGGACGCAAATCAAGATCACATCGGCTTCGACCAGTCGACCCATGTCCGTGGTCGCTTCGAATTTGTCCTGTTCTAGCCAGCCCCCGATTGTTGAAGAGTGAATGTGGGCGATGTAGCTTTCGCCTTGATTCAAAGCGTCCGTTTTCTTCTGGTCGACATCGAATCCAATCGCTGAAAAACCAGCCGCGATATAGGCATCAATTAAAGGTAAGCCGACGTAACCGAGCCCGATGACTCCGACTTTGGCGGTGCAATTTTCAATAGATTCAAACAAGGAGTCTGCAATGCTGGCGGCGGCTTCGCTCATGGTATTCGTTTTTAGGACAGAAAGGTGAGAAAGATGAAATATTTTGGGAGGCTTCTATCTTAATTCAACCCGATCGTGGCTGAACCGGTACTGCCATGATTCGACAGGGAATGGGGTTTCACTTCTTGTTTGGTGGTGGCTGTTTGGCTTGTTTGGTTTGCAAGGATTTCAGCGATTCGTTCAGCAGCATGACCATCCCACAGGTCGGGGCACTTCCCTTTTTTATACGTGCCGTCAATGATTCGATTGAGGTGCTTTTTGAGTTTTTCAGAATCGCTTCCGACTAAGGTGCTCGTCCCCTCGGTGACGGTTATCGGCCGTTCGGTGTTAGACCTGAGAGTCAGACAAGGTACTCCGAGTGCAGTTGACTCTTCTTGAAGTCCTCCTGAATCGGTCACAATGACTTTGGCCTGGGACGTCAGGCAAAGGAAATCGTTATACCCCAGCGGCCCAGTACAACAAATATTTTCGCTTCGATCCAAAATATCTGCAAATCCAAACTCGTCCAGCCGTGTACGGGTTCGAGGGTGAATTGGAAAAACCAATGGCAGGCGGACTGAGATCTCGTTCAAGACGTCAAGAAGACTACGAAGCACGGCTGGATGATCGACGTTGGAGGGGCGATGAAGCGTAACCACTCCAAAGGTGCCCGGTACCAGTCCGTTGTCATTTAAAATTGTGTTTTGTTGCGCGATTTGGACTTGGTGAAGAAGCGTGTCGATCATGACATTTCCCACCAAGTGAATGTTTTCTTGGGCGTGTCCTTCTTTGCGAAGATTTTCAACCCCTGACGGTTCGGACACCAATAGCATGTCGCAAATCGCGTCAGTTAAAACGCGATTGATCTCTTCGGGCATCGTTCTGTCAAAACTTCTTAATCCTGCTTCGACATGAGCGACCGGGATACACAGTTTCGTGGCGGCAACGGCTGCCGCCATGGTGGAATTGACATCTCCGACAACTAGCATTCGATCAAACGGGTTCCCTTGATTATGGGCATCCAGCAAAACTTTTTCCACAGCCACCAAAATGTCCGAAGTCTGTTTTGCATGGGAACCGGATCCTACACCAAGCGATATGTTAGGTCGGCTAATGCCCAGTTCTTGAAAAAAAACATCCGACAACTGGGCGTCGTAATGTTGGCCAGTGTGAATCAATGTTGGTTCGAGGTTCGAATAAGGTTTCATCGCGCGAAGAATCGGCGCGATTTTCATGAAATTGGGCCGTGCTCCAACGATGCAGGCGATTCTCATTTGTTTATATTCCATCGAAGTTTTTGAAAATCACCGGAAGGGTCGTTCACCTGAATCTCCAGCGTCGAGGAGTCGATTGGAACAACTTCTACCGAGCATTTCGATTCGGGCCGAGGTGATTGAAATCGGAAAAGCCATCCTCCAGCCTGAATCACGTTTGGGTCTAAAACGTACTCCAGGGTTGTGGTCGGTTCCCGTTTCCCGAATCCAGAACAGTACCAACCTTTTACTATTTTTACTTCAAGAACCCCAAAAAACGATACGTCAAAGACTTGTTCGTCTACGGTCAGGCGATAACGCCAGTTTTCCAGCCTTGAAAGGGTACTTTCCGGTGCCAAATGCAAAAAACCATGAGTTGTCCGGGTGGTTCGAGCGATCGTATCGACACACATCCAATACTCGCCAGATCGGACTGCAATCAGTCGGCCAGTTTCAGCAATCCCCAGATGCCGAAACCCGTCATGGAATCCGCTAGCCCAGTCGAATCCATTGTCATGCCCACGATCTGTTCGGACAACTTGGCCGCGTCGGCCCATTCGGAATTTGGACCAGGTATCGTGCTGGTTGCTTTCATCGACCATAACGACATTGTGAGCAAATGATGAACGGCAATAAGCTCTCATCGAGTCGTCATCATAATTGTACAGCCCGCTGTCAACAATGATTCGGGACGAATCGACACTTGCCTCGATACCCAGCAAGTCACAATGACCATGAGCAGGAAGCCACGATGCGGACGATTGCCCTCGATCAAAAATCAGGAACTGATTGCCTTTTCGATGAATCCAATACGGACAATCTTCGGCGTCGATGGAGCCAGGTTCCAGACCGTTCGCCATCGCAAGATCGAATACGCTTTGGACGGACGGAGCCTCACCGAAACAGGAGTCTCCCAGAAGTGGGATTTCTCCATCGGGATGAACAATCAATTCCAGGAACCCCAGCATCCGGTCCGATGGCGTGGTTAAAATTCTGAAAATTTCAGAATCGACATCTCGACTGACCAGCATCATTTCCAGAAAATTTGCCAGCACCTGACAATGGTACATCGGGCAGGTTTCAAAATGCTCACCCCAGGCTAAAATCTGTTCGCTAATTTGAGAAGACAACACTTGTTTGGTCTTAGCCAGCCAATGGTCGCCAGATTTGAAAAAACATCCCGCCAGGCAAATCGCTCTTATATTCTCTATCAGATGATTGCCTCTAAGATCCCATTCGAGGTTGGCTGATAAAAACTCGGTTTGTTCGGAACAGCTGTTCAGCATCCGATTTTTTAATTCATCACTCAATGGGAGGCTCGACATCAGCGAAATCCAGACAGGTATTCTTCGCGAGATGGAGTAGGGATGCCATGCGGATTGGTGGCCGGCCCGATCTTCCATCGGGAACCGCTCCAGCCAGTCAACAATCTGTTTTTCGACCAAACCAATGTGGTCAGAATCGAGAGCGAGCAGATATTCGTGATAGTGAAACTGAAATTGCCAGAGCAACGATTGGTCGCTGAGTTTGGCGATAGATTCAGTTCGATTCAATAATTGAATCTTGCCACTTTGCAGATTCTGGACGGTCGAATCTGAATCGAAGTTGCAGGCAGATCTTTTGATTTTCGCAAGTTGGTCAAAAGCGGCAGAATTCGTCGTCCGAATTTCCAGACTCTTGTGATCTGTCAGATTGGGAATCGAATATCGTTTTCCCGTAACTATCTGTTTGAGCAAACCCAGGGTGCGACGCAAAATCTGGGAAGTCCGGTAAAACTTGAGAATGTGCCACCAACGATTCAGTCTTATATAGGTCTTGTTTCCCTGCCGGTTGGCAGCCTGAGCTCGAATTTCAAGATCGTCGGAAGGGAGATTCAAGGAATAAAAAGGTGTGAAGGGTTAGGCGCGAACTTCGGATTGAGCAACCGAAGAACTAGGCTGGGGAAATTTGGGAATCGGTTGGCGCTGAACGACCGCTTGCATGATTTGCAAATAGCGACCGGCCAGGATGTCTCGAGTGTAATTCTTGGACACGAAAGTTCGACCTGATCGAGAAAGCTGTTCCATTTTTTCCGGGTGGTCAGCTAAATCGCAAACGCAATTTGCCAAATCGTAAGGATTCCCAGGTCGCATATCGACGCCAGACCCGCTTGCGCGAACGATCTCTCGTGCTTCGCCGTCGACGCCCATCACGATCGGTCGGGCCATCGCCATCGATTCGAAAATCTTAGACGGGATGACTGTAGTGAACAGGTCGCATTGTTTCAAATGAATTAAGGTTGCGTCTGAGCTGGAAAGCACGTCTGAAATTTTTTCCTTGGGAAGCCTGCCGGTAAAAACGATCCATTCAGAAACCCCTTTTTCGTCGGCCTCTTTTTCAAGTCTTTTGCGATTGGCCCCATCTCCGACTAGGCAGAACCGTATGTCTTGCCTTCCCTTCTCTTTTAACAAAACAGCGGCTTCGACAACCACCCGCAAGTCGTGAGCCATGCCGATGGTTCCGACGTAGGAGCATAGGAATTTATCTTTAAGATCCCACTGACTGAACAACGCCGAATTGGGAGGCCGGGGCACGAAGCGATTCAGATCGACTCCGTTGGTAACCACAGAGATTTCGTTTTTTCGCGTGGGAACTTTTTTAAGAACTGCGTCTTTATATCCGGTGCCGACAGCGACGATATGAGTCGCTGATTTGTACATCCATTTTTCGAGGACTTCCAAAATGCGAGTCATGAGCCCGCGTCGCATGGCTCCGACAGCGATAATGGATTCCGGCCAGATATCTCGAATCTCCAAAACCAATGGGCACCACTTTAAACAAGAGGCCACAATACCGGCCCAACCACAGAAAAACTGTGGGCTAGTTGAGACCACCAAATTTGGCCGACGGCAGAAAAATAGAAAAGCAAAAATGGCTGAAATGAAGTAACTGGTATAGTTCAGGATTCGGCGAATCGCACCGGAATTGGGAGCGATCATCGTCCAAACCCGAATGACGTTGATCCCGTCAATGGTTTCTTTTTGCGGCCACAAGCGGTTCTGGTAGCCGTCGTAAACTATTCCGTTGGGTACGTTTGGCACGCATGTGATCACCGTCACGTCGACGCCCTGTTCAGCCCATCGAACGCAATGTTCGTAGGTTCGATTGGCCGGAGCGTTGCTTTCTGGCGAAAAATAGTGTGTAAAAAAAACGATACGCACGAAAGTGTTTGTCAGGGTCGACTACGGAAAAACTACCTATTTCATTGCAACGGAAATTACTGCTCACTCGGATTCCCGACTTCAACAAACGGGAAGTCAACGAATCGGTTCCCAATCCCCAAAACCATTGTAACTTTCGGCAATCCGGGCGGGAAACCCGCAGACTTTGAGTTGGGCAAACAGGATTTTAATTTTGACGTCCAAAACGCAAAAATCTTTCTGAAAGAATCGGCAGTTTTTGTTTGATTGGCAAGAAGGAATGGCTGGAATCCAGTTGCCCGGCAACCCACTGAGCGGTCGTGGCCGTTATCCGCGAAACGTCGAAAAATTCTCTTGCACACCGACCTTGAGTGATTCGGCGAATTTTTTCCACTTGGCTAGGCAGCAATTTCTTCATTCCAAAAAAGAATCATGCCACGATTGAAACATCAGGAACCTCCAAAAGATGGCTCCCCAAGTGATGCTGTCACCAGCCACAAATTCCGTCCACGCGGTCTGAATTTTTCTTGATTCAAAAAAGCCGTCTCGCTGGATTTTGTCTGGAGAGAGCAAGTCTATCATCAACGGCTTGATTTCATTTTTTAGCCATTGGTCGTATGGGATGGCAAAACCTTGTTTGGGTCTTTCAAAATACTGTCTTGGAATGTGTTTTTCGAGGATCGATGTTAAAGCCCATTTCGGGCGATGAAAGCGAGAGAATTTTTCCAAGCCCTTCATGGCCAAAGGCACGATCCGAAAATCTAGAATAGGGTTTCTAGTTTCCAGACTCACTGCCATGCTGGCCCGGTCCACTTTGGTCAAAATATCTTCAGGTAAGTAATAATGAAGGTCGTGAGTCGACATTTGAACCTGGTGATTCCCAAAAGGAAGCCAGTGAGTTGGTTGGATCTCTGCAGAATTTTGAAACGAAGGGTCTAGCAACGAGTCTGCCAGTGAATAAGCGGAATTATTCAAACCGTAATAATCGTGAAACCGATGAACGTTCCTCCGTTCCAATTCGCGCCTGAAAGTCTTCCGTCCTCCTAATCGGCCTGTCTTTCGCCTTGTGGAACGAACAGCGTATTGGCTAAGCCATTCGGGGCAAATCCGATTACCAATATTGAGACCCCAGGTCAACGACCTACCTGCCAATGTCGACTTTTGAACCCATCCGCGAGCGACGTTGGCATAACGAGTGTATCCGCCAAAAAGTTCATCCCCGCCATCGCCCGATAATGCCACAGTGACAGATTGCCGCGCGAATTGACTCACGAGAAACGTCGGTAACTGCGATGGATCGGCAAAAGGTTCTGTATAGATTTTGGGCATTCGCTCGACAAGAGCCAGAGCGTCTGAGCCGGTTAAGTATTTCTCATGGTGGTCTGTATCAAGATGCTTAGCGATCTTTCTGGCGTACACTGCTTCATCAAAGTCGCTCTCTTGAAACCCGATCGTAAACGTTTTGATTCGCTTCGAGGCGACTTGAGACATCAAAGCACAAACCAGCGATGAATCGATGCCGCCGGATAAAAAAGCTCCCAATGGAACGTCAGCTACCATCCGAAGTTTCACCGAATCTGTCAGCAGTTTTTCGATGATATAAACGAATTCGGATTCATGGTCGGGTACTTCGTTGGCATCTGCCAAACGTGGTTCCCAATATCGGGTCATGACAGGTTTAATTTCGTTTGACCTACAATCCAACTCCAGCCAATGCCCTGCTTCCAGTTTTTTGACGTTTCGGAAAATGGATCTTGGCGACGCGATATACCCAAATTTCATCAGTTCTTCGACGGCGACTGGGCAGACCGATTCACATAGTCCAGCGATCTTTTTTAACGGTTTTAGTTCCGAAGCAAATCCAAATACGTTTTCGTGATGCCCGTAGTAGATCGGTTTTTTACCAAACCGGTCTCGGACGAGCGTAAGTTTGTTTTGCTGGTTATCATAGATCGCAACCGCGAACATTCCGTTGAATCGTTCGATCGATTTAGCAATGCCCCAACGATCCAAAGCTGCCGCCACAACCGCCGTGTCGCTGGAACTGGTGAGCGGCGGGCTTCCTAGTTCTTTGTAAATCTGGCGAAAATTGTAGATCTCGCCATTGAATGTCAACGCGTATCGACCACTGGAAGAAATGTAAGGCTGTCGTCCCGAACTGCTGGTGTCCAAGATTGAAAGTCTGCGGTGCCCAAGGGTCACCTGACGATCATCCGAAATCCAATGCCCGCCATCATCGGGCCCCCGGTGTCGGATGCAGCTTAACATTGACTCGATCAACCGGGCGGTCTGGTTGATCCGGCCAGAAGGATCAAAAAATCCTGCGATGCCACACATGCTATTCAGTAGGCGTAGCCGGTTGGTTGGTTTCGAGCCTGTTTCATTTGATGGGTGGCAAAATAATCGACCGCCATCGCCAGTCCCAGAGCAAACATAAAATTACGATGAATCAAGGCACCGTGGCCAGCCATGCCATCTAACATTAGACTGAGCACTATTCCAAGGATAATGACCCTGCAATAACGATGTTGGTGTTGAAGACCTCGATAAATCATGGCGGCCAAACCAGTTATAAAACAGAACAAGCCGAGCAGCCCGGTTTCTCCAAGAATTTTCAGGAACAGGTTGTGGGGGCCGCTCCCGGATCTGGGCATGCGGTTCAATTTGCCCAAGCCTTGCCCGTAGATGGGGCTTTTAAGCCATTCTTCCAATCCCTCGCGGGCCAGGACACTACGCCCGTTCGTCGTCTTGGAATCGACCCGACCTTCTAAAAGGTCGCTAAATAATTGCAGTCGAATCGAAAGCGCACTTCCCTTTCTTTCACTTGCCATCCTGGAGTCAATCAGGAATTTCATGCCAACAAGTGCTACCAAAACTAAAAATAGGGCAATAAATACCCGAACAATTTTTTTCGGTGGAAAAACGAAAAGAGACAGCGATGTCGAAACTAGAAAGAGAGCGATAAACGAACCTCGCGAAAACGTGTAAAAACAGGCCGGCACGGCAATCCCAAGCGAGATGGCCAGCCACCGATTTTTTCCCGTGTACGCTGTCAACGCGTAACCAATAGAAACGAATAAGCAACACTGAGTTCCTGCCTCATTGGGGTTGCCAAAAAATCCTGACGCACGACTGTCGCGAGCTGCATTGGACATCAAATCGTTCCACTCCGGACTGATGACACCAATGAATATGGACGCAGATGAAATTCCAAAAATCACAAAACTGGCAAACAACAGCCATCGCATCCCAAATGTTTGGGCAATTCGCCCACATATCAGCATCGCCGATCCGTAAACAAAAATACTGGCACTGATCAAATAGGTTTCTCGGGCCCAATTGATAGGATCAAAATTGGTCGTCAGTCCAATCCAACCAAAAAGCATCATAACGAGCAGCATGGCAAAATTTAATTTTGCTGTCGAACTGACCTTCGAAATTCGGGGGCCAGGAACGAGGTAGATTCCCAACAAACCAAATGCAAGAATCATCGGCGAAAGGAACTGAGGCATGTCGTAGATGTTGGTCGCGACGGCATTCAGGTTGCAGACCGTTATCAAACCAAGAAAAACGAAACAGGCATTTAGAATCCACGATTTTTTGAGTTTCCGTTGTTGAGGTTGGACGTAACCAGTCGGAATCGCCGCGGGGTAGTTGAGATAATTGGCTGGGATTTTTTGGTGATTCATTTCAATGGATATCGTTCGGTATCAAACTAAATCCGAGATAATTGATTTATGAAATAATCGCAGATTTCAAAAGGTTGTCCAGTTTGATTCCAAGAGCATTCCAGGAATACGCGTCAGATTGGAATTCAAATGAATGCCCATCAGCAATACGTTGAATACTGTTGGCTATTTTATCGATCTGGTCTCCTCGGCATATGAATCCAGAATCGGTTTGGTGGACGATGTCGGCCGCTTCTCCATCTGGTGCTATCAGCAGGATCGGCTTTTTGAGACCCAAACAGTCAAAAAGCTTCGCGGTTACGATTCCACGGACTTCGTCGTTGGATTGACCCTCTACAGATACGATGACGGTAAGGCAATCAGAATTTGCCAATTCTTCCAGTGCCTGTTGACGAGGGACAAGCGGGGTTACGTTGACATGACTTTCGATTTTGAATTCTTTTGCCTTATTTTTGACCGTTTCCCACCAGGTCCCAAAATAATCGAATTTCCATTGGCTTGTTATTCGCTTTTCCGAGTCGAGCTTCGCAAGGGCCGCAAAAATCGGATCGATGATGGCAAGCGGTGGGTAAAAGGTACCAGCATAGATCATTCGAAAAGGTTCGGACTTGCGATCGGGAAATTGAATTCGATCGAATTGATCGGAACTATATCCGTTGGTCAGTGAGTAACACTTATTGGGATCATCAACTCGTTCAGCCAATAATTTTACCAGGTAATCTGATACCGTTGTGACCACACTGGCTTGGTTCAGCCAATCCAATTCCTGTTTGATAAAATCTGAGTTCTGAGAAAGGTACATTCCATGGGCATTGCCAATGATTAGATCGCGATAATCTAGTACGAATGGAATTTTAAATTCTTGGGCAATTTCGGCGACAATTCCACCAGTAAAAAAGGGGCTCATCGTGGTCATTAAAATGTCGCTGTCAGCTGCGTGCTCACGCAGTGCTTTTAGTGCGGATCGAGTCCAATAGGAGGTAGGTTCCAGTTTTTTGATGTTTCGAATCGACTTCTGAAACAATTTTGAAATTACTTTCAGAGGGATGCCTTGACGATCCATCGGCCCTTCCGGACCCAAAAGGGACCAACCTGAATCCACCCGAACCACTTCGACGCCTGGGAAGGGTTCTGCTTCGTTGCCACCCCAAAACTTTAGAGTAGGCGTGATGACAGTGACGTGCCAACCCAGATTGGCCAACTGTTGCGCTATGTTTTCGGCTCTTACTCCACCGATGGCCGAAGAAGGTGGATAGTAGTAAGCGACCAATACGATTCTCGGCTTACCGGTCATATTCTGTCTGCGGAAAAATTTGGGGGCTTTGTTGTTGAGTTACCAATGGCTGAAATTCAATTCAAATCGTCTTGTTCGCCCGGATGGTCTTTTAGGGATTCAGAAAGCGAATCGTTTGGATCAAGGTGTCGAATAATTTTGGCGGGAACCCCGGCGATAACAACATTATCTTTAAACGATTTGGTAACCACTGCGTTGGCACCTACGGTAACGTTGTTGCCCAATGTGACACCCGGCATGATGGCGACGCCGTGCCCAAGCCAGCAGTTTTTGCCGATGGTAACATCTGCCTTGATATACTTGGATCGGTCAAACATGTCGTGGTTCGCCGTTCGAATACAAATATTTCTCGCAAAAATTGTTTCTTCGCCAATTGTCAGATAGCCTCCTTCAAAAGCTGAAATGTTGGAACACCCGGATACGGCCATGCAAAATTTAGCCGACTGCCCCAGTTTCATGTACCGTGTTCCCGAAACATACGAGGTAAAATGAACTTGGAACGGGGCCTCTGAATTAAGTCCAACAATACGTTGAATGAACCAGTTGATAAAAAAATAAGAGGGTGGAATTCGAGCAGTCACGGGTTGGCCAAGCATATTCCAAAACCGCCGAAATAGAGCTTTACCGACTTTAGCCCAAAACATCATCTTGCACTTCCCCAATTCAATCGTTTCAGCTTTTGCCAAACCTTAGTCGCCGAATAAAGTCTCCCGTTCCAGTACCACAAAAGGAAACATGCGAAAATCGCTACGATCAACCCGAATTCAAGATGGATATTATCAACGCAATAGGTGATCAGTAACGACGTTAAGGTAATGGGTAAAATGTGCAATGTAATCTGCCCCATCTCTTTCAAAGGCAATATTTCCCACCATTTTTTGTTCAAGTTCTTGGATAGTTGATAGATGTTGATAGGAACATTCCAGATGTAAATCGTCGTTACCGTGGCAACAACTGCACCCCAGGGATTAAAATAAATTACGAGAATGGAACTGAAGATTGCGTTCAGGATCAGGCCTATCATGCTGGTAATGAACAGGAATCGGTTGAGGCCCAACGAGATCAGCAACGACCCGAAAACCACGGTTCGAATTGGAAGTAGTAAAAGGTAGATACGAAATGGAATCACGGAATCTCTGAATTCGCTCGTATATAAGTATTCGATACATGTGGCCGATGTGATCAGCAGAAAAAACATGATCGGCAGCAAAATCAGCGAGGACTTCGATCCAACAGAACGGAATAACTGAAGTGCGTCGTCGTGTCGGCCATCCACAACCGATTTTCGCATTTCAGCAAGGGTCACCGATGTAATGGCACCGGTGACGATTCCAATTAAGGGGATTTCCATCGCTCCTAAAACGTAGACCGCGAACTCGTCGGGAGAGCATAAAACCGAAACGATCAATTGATCAAGCCGATTTGAAAGTGTTGCCAGCATTCCGCCTGCTGCAATCGGTACCGTAAAAAATAGAAGCTCTTTGACGGCAGAAAGATTTGGTCTGATATCGCCACTTGGAACCGACCCATACATCAGACCGATCCCCGTCAGCCCCATCACAACGCTTGCTGCCACGTTTCCGACCAGAGGTGCATCAGCGGTTTGCCAAAAAACGAGCGGGATCAAGGTCGCGAACCCCACCAATAACTGTCGGATCACACCGAAAACAGACGCCAGCAAAACGCGGTCTCTGGCAACCAAAACGCTTTCGGTTGCCGATGCCGGAATCGTGACGATCGCGTAGGGAATCATCCAGAGCAGCATCCGGGCGACTTGCGGATTCGAAAAACCTCGAGCCAGAATTTCGTTTCCGCCAAAACCGATGAAAATTCCAAATAGAATTCCCATCGCCGATAACGCAAAAACTCCATCGGACACCCGTCCTCGGACTCTTTCGGTTTCCGACGGGAGAAAGTAGTACATCCCTTGCCCTACCCCCAGGCTGAGGATCGGACCGATCGCTAAATAGGCGAGGAACGTCTGTCGATAGGCAGCCAAATCCTCTTTCAAAAGAACTCGGGCCATAATCACGACGACGAGCAGTTGGATGACTTTCGCCAATCCATTGCCAGCCGACAATGCGATGACTTTTAATTTTCGCTGAGACACCCGTTCAAGAAATTTGGCTCAATGAAACGGAGATCGGATACTTTACCTGATGAAATCACGAACGGTTTTCACCCGCTTTAATATCGTTTACCGTAATCGCGAATCGTTTGATGACAGAAGTTAAGCATCCAGGCCTTGACGTTCCAAACGATACTGTCCCGAAAGAATTCGTTTCCACCAGTCCTGATTTTTAAGATACCAGCGGACTGTCTTTCGAAATCCGCCTTCGATGCCTTCTTTAGGTTCCCATCCAAGTTCATCTCGAATTTTTGTCGCATCGATCGCGTACCTCAAATCATGCCCGGGTCGATCGGTGACGAAAGTAATCAGGTCTTCGTATCGTTTGATATCCGGATGATCGGATGCAGCGATCGCTTCGTTTTTCGAAATCGGCATTTCGTCATCCAGGATGTTACAAATCATTTTTACCAATTCCAGATTCGATCGTTCGTTGTTCCCTCCGATGTTGTACGTTTCGCCTATCGCACCTCGGGTCAGCACCGTGTAAAGCGCATCGGCATGATCTTCGACGTAAAGCCAGTCTCGGACGTTTTCTCCTTTTCCGTAAACAGGGATCGATTGCCCACTGATCGCTTTTAGGATGACGACGGGCACAAGTTTTTCAGGAAACTGATAGGGACCATAATTGTTAGAACAATTGGTGACCAAAACCGGAAGTTGGTAGGTGTCCACCCAGGCTCGGGCAAGATGATCGGATGCTGCTTTACTGGCCGAATAGGGTGAATGCGGATCGTAAGGAGTGCTCTCGGAAAAAGCTGGATCCTGCATGCCAAGAGATCCGTAGACTTCGTCGGTTGAAATATGGTGAAAACGAAATAGCTGCTTTTTATCCTCAGATAGGCTTTCGAAAAGCACCTTCGCACTCATCAAAAGATGAAACGTTCCGACGATGTTGGTCTGGATAAATTGTCCTGGTCCATCAATCGACCGATCAACATGCGATTCGGCGGCAAGGTGCATCACGGCATCAGGCTGATGTTTTTCAAATAGGTTCGCAACGGCCAAACTATCGACGATATCGACCTGCTCAAAATGGTATCGAGGATTCGATTCGATATCCGAAAGCGATTCGCTGTTACCGGCGTACGTCAATTTGTCGACATTGACAACTACGTCTTCTGAGTGATTGAGGATGTGGCGAACCAAGTTGGACCCAATAAAGCCGGATCCACCGGTCAATAAAATTTTACGGACGCTCAAAGCTTTAACCTTTGCTGACTTGACTGACTGAGACAACTTCCTCGAGAGCTTGGACGACCAAATCTATGGTAGTTACGTCTAGATAAGGATGGAACGGAAGTGCCAAAATTCGACGCGAAACTTTTTCCGAATGTGGCATGGGCGGGCCATCCAGGTTCGCACAGGCCTGTAAAAGATTGGCAGGCGTTCGATAGTAAACGACCGAAGGAATCCCTCTGGATTTTAAGTGATTTGCGATCTCATCTCTTTGTGGAGATTGAATGATGAACTGAGCCCACGCCGATCGGCCATTCTTGGGCGTCGCCTGAAATCGTATTTTCATATCAGGAGATTCGATCGTCTCGTTGACTTTCTGGATCCTTTCACGGTATTCCGTCGCAACCTGCTGGCGAGTTTCAAACTCTTCGGGATAAATTTTCAATTTCTCGATCAAGATGGCAGCCTGAATCGTATCAAGCCTGGCGTTGAGCCCCAAACGAACGTTGTCGTATTTATCAGCCCCTTTTCCATGCACCCGGATTGAGCGAACCATTTTAGCCAACGAGTCATCGTTAGTAAAAACTGCGCCACCGTCTCCATAACAACCTAATGGTTTAGCCGGAAAAAAACTGGTGGTCCCAATTGTGGCGTGATTGGGGCATTTTCGAACTTCTAATTCGGGCCCGAATGTTTCGGCCCCAAATGCCTGGGCTCCGTCCTGAATGACGAAAAGGTTTTCGCGGTTGGCAATTTCATTGATTCGATCGTAATCTGCCGGAAGCCCAAAAAGATCGACGGCAATCACTCCGCGGGGGACCAACCCTTGTTGCCGACTGCGATGAATCGCATTTTGAATTTCTTGAGGTTCGATATTGCAAGTGTCAGGGTCGATATCTGCAAATATCGGCGTGGCGCCTCGAAGCATGATCGCTTCGACTGTTGCAAAAAACGTAAAAGGTGTCGTAATGACCGCGTCGCCTGGTCCCACTTCAAAAGCCATCAATGCCATCGACAGTGCGTCAGTTCCATTGGATACAACGACACAGTGCCTCGATCCCACGTACTCAGCTAAATTGTTTTCCAGTTGGGCCACTTCCGGCCCCATGATGTATTGCCCATGGGCCATGACACCAGCAATGGCTCGATCGATTTGAGGCTTGATTCTTTTTTGTTGGGCCTGAAGATCAATGAAAGGGATCATTTTTGTTCCATTATCGCGACAAGACAGAAAGGTAGGCGATTTTTGATGAAAAGAGCAAAAAATGAGCGGGCAGGTGCCCGCTCGATTCTTTCGTCGAATTGTACTACAGCGATGAAAGCGTTGGAGTTCGAATTCAATCTACCGTAGCTCTGTGATCTTAGATCAGTCGTTGACAGTCGACTGATTGATCGCTTCTTCTAGGGCCAATTCCATGTCGTGATCGACCATCAATTCGGCTAACTGTTGGCATGAAGTTCTCGGTTCCCATCCCAACACGTCTCGTGCTTTTGAAAAGTCACCCAACAGTCGGTTGACTTCGGTGGGACGGAAATAGCGAGGATCGATTTCAACGTGTTTTTGCCAGTCGATATCAAGATAGTTGAATGTGTAATCGAGAAACTGGCGGATCGAATGAGTTTCACCCGTGGCCAGTACAAAATCATCGGGTTCGTCATGTTGAAGCATCATCCACATGCCTTCGACGTAATCTTTGGCGTAGCCCCAGTCACGAGTAGCATCCAGATTGCCTAAATAAAGCTTGTCTTGCAGCCCGCACTTGATTCGGGTCGCTGCCCTGGTAATTTTTCGTGTCACGAATGTTTCACCTCGTCGCGGTGATTCGTGGTTGAAAAGGATGCCGTTGGATGCAAACAAATCATAGGCATTTCGGTAATTGATCGTTTGATGAAACGCGTAAACTTTGGCACAAGCATAGGGACTTTGCGGTTGAAATGGAGTGGATTCGCTTTGGGGCATTTCCAAGACGTCCCCGAACATTTCCGAAGAAGAAGCCTGGTAGACGCGCACATGTTTTTGCTTGTTAAGTTGGCGGGCTGCTTCCAAAACATTGAGGGCACCGATTCCGGTCACTTGAACGGTGTAGGCGGGCGAATCGAATGAGACCCGAACGTGACTCTGGGCTCCCAAGTTGTAGATTTCGTCTGGTTCCAGATCAAGGACCAAATTGGTTAAGTTCTGCCCGTCAGTCAGATCCCCGTAGTGCAAAAATAACTTGGCATCGGGGTCGTGAGGGTCGCGATAGACGTGGTCGATTCGAGTTGTGTTAAACGTGCTGCTTCGGCGGACAATCCCATGTACTTCGTAACCTTTCTCTAAAAGAAGCTCACTTAGATAGGATCCATCCTGTCCGGTAATTCCTGTAATCAGTGCTTTTTTAGTCATTCCAGTGTCCTTGCTTTTGTCATTCCTTTGCCGGTGAGTTTATGCTTTTTCCCTGAATCAGAGAAAGACGAATCGGAAAGAAAGTCCGTATAGGTTTGCCTGAGGCCTTCATCGAGCTCGATTTTTGGCTCCCAACCGGTCGATCGAATCTTACTGATGTCGGTCCGCTTGACTGGGGTGCCATCGGGGCGACTGAGGTCCCAGACAATTTCGCCCGTATAGCCGATCGTGCCAGCAATTTTTTCTGCCAGCTGTTTGATGGAAAGATCGACACCCGTTCCCACGTTCACGATGTCGGGGGGATCTGGGAGATGAATCAGATGAATTAAAGCCGCCGCTAAGTCATTAACGTGTAAAAATTCTCGGCGAGGACTGCCTGTGCCCCAAACCGTTACCGATGGTAAATTGTTGACTTTGGCTTCATGAAACCTGCGTAACAAAGCAGGAAGGACATGAGAGTTTTCAGGGTGATAGTTGTCGCCTGGACCGTACAGATTGGTCGGCATCGCCGAGTGATAGGTCACGCCGTATTGATTGCGGTAATGCTGACACATTTTCAACCCAGCAATTTTGGCAATGGCGTAGGCCTCGTTCGTCGGTTCCAAAGGTGAACTTAAAAGGCAGGTTTCCGGCATCGGTTGCGGGGCATTTCGAGGATAAATGCACGTGCTACCTAAAAATAAAAACCGCTCAACCCCGGACTCGTAGGCAGCATGAATCGTGTTGGTGGCCATCGCCAAATTGTCGTGAATAAATTCTGCAGGATAGGTCGAGTTGGCATGAATTCCGCCCACTTTCGCGGCTGCAAAAAATACGATGTCCGGCCGCTCTTGAAAAAAGAAATCTCTGACATCGGCTTGGTTACAAAGATCCAACTCCTGCCGAGTTCGACAAAGAACAGGTTGATTCACCTGTCCCTGAAGTTGGCGAATGAGTGCACTGCCCACCATGCCCCGGTGGCCTGCAACAAATATTTTTTTGTCACTCAAAATACGAATCATCTTTTTCTAAACCGCTTTCTGATTTCCAATTCAAAAAAGCAGGAATTCATCGCGAGTGCATACTGAAAATTTACAAGGTCCGATATCGAAATCGTGTTCATCGTCCAGTCTCTGGTCAACAGCAATCTTAATCTGCATTCGGCGCGTACTCCGTTCCCGTGGGTGACACGAAGTTTTCGAACACCTTGTCGATGATCTGATATTTTCCAATTTCAGCCGTCAGAATCCAAAGGCAGACAAACGCCTTGCCTTGTTTTGGAATGAGCGTAGGATCGGCGGATCGACTCGTTTGACCGCCGGGACTTATCCAGATTTTCTAACGATTGACACCTTAGCAAGGTTATAAAAATTGGGATACGCCAACGTTTCAACAAAAACAGGCGGCATAGGCATTATAGGGAAAATTCGTTTTGAGCCCGAATTGAATGCTGTCTGAAACGTCCAGAGGAGTCAGAAATTTGAACGCCGCGAGTTTCCGAGAAAAACACAATTCATAACCCGAAAGTCAGCGAGGGAGTATGCTCGAGGGTCACCGTAATAGCGAGAAATGAAGCGACCAAGTATTGTAAATCACGGGTCCCTCACTCACGTGTCGGGTTGTGATTGGGATGCGAACCAAAGGGAACAGCGGCTAACTATCGGCAGCGGCTATTACGATCCAGCGATATCCAAAATTAGTCGAAGTTGAACGATCGGACGAAGACCTGTATGAGAAGATTAGTCTTTCTTAAGGCAAGGCGCGGGTGATGTTCGAATGAATGCTCAACCAACACAAATCGACAAAGTCATAACCCGAAGAGTCAGCGAGGGAGTATGCTCGAGGGTCACCGCAACAGCGAAAAATGAAGCAACCAAGCATTGCAAATCATGGGTCCCTCACTCACGTATCGGGTTGTCATTTGGGATGCGAACCAAAGGGAACAGCGGCTAACCAACGCTCGAGGGTCACCGTGACAGCGAAAAATGAAGCGACCAAGCACTGTAAATCGGGGGGCCCTCACTCACGTATCGGGTTGTCATTTGGGATGCGAACCAAAGGGAACAGCGGCTAACCTACGTTAAAACGGCTGATCGAGTAAACCAGCGTTCTTAAGCAGACAAGTTTACTCATTTTTTTGGCGTCATACGACGGCCAAAAGCCCTTCGTCAATCTCCATGGAAACACCTTGTTCTAAAAACTCAATCGCAATCAGCAGCCGAGTTTTTCCGTCACGCCGAATGACCGTCCCTTCGTAATTTGCAAAGGGTCCCGTCTTTACCCGAACGCGATCGCCCGATTCCAAGCGAGATTCAGGGGTTAAAGGAACGCCAGACTCGACCATCGTTTTGATTTTTCGTAGGTCGCCGACGAGTTGATCCGGGTCCTCAATGGGATAGTATTTTGAAATACAATTGGATTTCATTGCTTCAAACCTGTCTTCGTTGGATCCGTAAAAGAACAGGTAATTGGCAAACAACGGGATAAACGAAGTCCGGATTCTTCCTTTGGGAGACCGATAGCGTTTCTCGATCGTCGGGCAGTAATGAGCGATTCGAAGTTTCGTCAGTTGGCGGGCAAGCTCTTTTTCTCGTCGTGAGATTGTATAGATGCACCACCACGATTTTTGAGAGTCTTGATCGACAAATTCATTATCAGCAACAAGCAGATCGAGTGGGTAGATGTCGTCTTCTTTTTTCAGTATCGGCATGATCTAGACCTTGAAAGTCACTCGATTTTGTAGTCTCGAAATTTAAGTGTGGAAAGATAAGAGGCCTCTTTCCTTGCCCGGGAGTCATCCTCGGGTTCCCAATGGTGTAACACTCGCATTCCCGACTGCCAAATGAATGCGATCATATAAATCAGCCAGACCAGTCCACAGATCACAATCGCTTTTTGAACAATTTCATAAGTCGTTAACTCAACGGTCAACAAATAAATGGTCATTCCAACTGACATTGCCAGACTGGCAGACAAAAATCCAATTCCAACATAGGGACTGCGAGCTGCCACATAAAAGAAAGTAATGGCCAGATAAAACATGGGAAACACCCAAACGGCTAACCATGCATGATGGGCGACAAAATAGCGATCCACAGGGGAGCATCCCAATCCCATCAATCCGATTGCCGAAACCGTTCCAAGTGCCGCTGTCATTTTTGCCGAAATGGATTGCCGCGGATCGGTGATCCAAATCATCAAGAACATCGGGATTAACGAGAATCCCAACCAAATTAATGAATAATTAAAAAAGTAGTTGTACTTGAAAGTGTTGCGTCCAAGATCACTCAGATAGTGATGATTGAATGTGTAGCCTTGATACTCGTACATTGCGATTCCGGTGAATACCAGAAATAGTACGAGTCCCTGAATGGCGGCAACGAGGACCGAAGCAAACAGAATTCGAAATCCATTTCGTGTGCCCGACGGCTGTAAATCCCAATTGGTACCGATATCTCCCATCGAAGTTCTCCACCGACTCGTTTCATCCGGTCGCTATTTTAAAGCCGCTTTCGGTAAAGCCAAATTCCAATCGACAGCGTTGCCCGTTTTTTGACGGTTAAGGCATAAAAATCCCGCGATTGGAGTTTGAAAATCAAAAAGTTCAGGCCTCTGTCGGCGATTCCTCGCTGGTCACTTGGGATTTTCAGCGTGATTTGAAAAACACTCGAATTGAATTTCGGATCGTATTGACGACCTATTGCAATCCAGTAAGGCACGCAGCGAGCAATTGGCAGTGGAATTAGCCAAAATTCCCCCCAAAGAAAGTGACAGGAAATCAAACCGTGGCTAACTAACGCCAAATCGGCTGATGAAAACCGTGGCTAACTAACTAACGCCAAAACGGCTGATAAAAACCATGGCTAATGACGCGAATACGGCTGATTAGACGACGCAGCCGTGAAAGATTACGGCAGCAAACGAAAGCCACACGTTCCAAACGATGCCCCGCTCACTCGACATCGCATTCCCTGACGCCGTGGCGTAATGACGCAAGTTTGTCCGCCCAGGTTGGAATAAATTCTTGGGCGATGTAGCCATCGTAGCCTGAATCAAGGATTGTTTGGATGATCGGTTTGTAATTCAGTTCCTGATTTCCATCCAATTCACATCGACCTGGATTACCGGCGGTATGAATGTGAGAGACACAATCCTTGCATCCGAGAAATCGGCGAATCGGGTCACCATTCATGATTTGCACGTGATAGACATCAAAAAGCAATTTCATTCGAGGCGAATCGACCGCCTTAATCAAATCGATACAAAGATCGAGATCGTCTCCAAAGTATCCGGGATGTCCCTTCATTGGGTGAGAATCGTCGCGGGTGTTTAGCATTTCCAAAACGACATTGATCCCTTTTTCTTCAGCGTACTGACATGCTACTTCCCAACACTCTACGCAATTTTTAAATCCCTGGTCGTCCGTAATCCCCTGCTCTCGCATCCCCGTGAATGTGATCACTCCCGGTGCATCCCACTTAACGGCCAAGTCGATCCCTTGGCGGATTTTATCGAGGCAGAATTCGTGGTTGGCTCGGTTGATCGGTCCCTTTGGAAATCCGTGGCTCCCTGTTAGCGATACCTTGAGGCCATTTTGCTTCATCAGCGGATAGAATTTCGGGTCAATCCCTTCGATCGCACTTAGACCCATTTTAGCGCAGGCCGGAATGAACTGTTCCATTTTCATCGGCTTGAAACACCACGCCATGACGGACTGCTTGGCTCGACCATGCACAATTCGATAGTCTGCACTGGGTACGTCATCTGGTATAGGACGAGACCGAGTCGAGTACGCTAGGGAACCTGAAACCAGGCCGATTCCTCCGTACAGGGTCGCTTCCAATAAAGTCCTTCGGTTTGGGAATCGCTTCATGGATGGCTCCGTCATTCAGGTTTGAGCAAGTTTGAGTTCGATTTACCAATCTGCAGGCGGGGCCAGAGTACCTAGAAGCTTCGAGATTTTTTTCTGGTTTCTTTCATCCGTTTTAGCAACAAAAACATGATTATCAATCGGAATGAAATCGACTTCTTGAGAACCCAAACTGGACTCAATTAAATTTTGTATCGCCTTCATCTCGGGCAAATCTTTTTTCAATCTCCGGATGTTGTAGGTTCTCGCTACTTTTAAACTTGGATCGGCCAGTTTTCTCAAAACAACTTCTTGATCTGAAATGCAATATCCGAGCCCAATCTTCCTAAGCAGATTGCCAAAAGCCACATCCAATGTTTGGTCCCTCGATGAATGAGTAATCAGTTTGAATTTTTCTTTATCTAGCTCGGAACCTAAACGGATATTGAACTGAAATCTAATTTTGATTTCGTCGAGAACTTCGTGTAATGGACACTCTTCGTATTGAAAATTGATTCGCTCGTTGAACGCCCGAAAAATTCGAATGGTTTTGGCATCCGTGTTAACCCATTCGATGGGCATCCAATTGGGACCAAATTGAATTCCACGACGAACCGCATCGTCTTGCCGATAATTAAACAAAATCCTGGCAGCCTGATTCCTTAGCGAATCATTTTCCGATTCTGCGAGTTCGGCTATGGACTTTAGAATCGCCGGCTTGCCGATATCAATTGGCATTTCGTCGGGCATATAAAGGTTGCGACAATCATCAAGGTGCTGCAGCCCAAGTACTTTTTGGTCCAGCTCTGTCGATAAAAGAAGTTTTTCGAGGATAGCCTGATGTTGATAGTTTTTTTCTCCGACCTTTTTTTCGAGAATCTTGTTTTGGTCTTCGATGAAATTCAATTTCTGTTTTAACGATTCGATGGTTACTTGGTTTTCGCGAAGACGCATATTCAGATTGGCGATCCGAGCATCTTTTTGAAGGGCTTGTGCTCGCAAATCTTCGATCAGTTTGGTCGGGCTATCCTTAGTAGGCCGATTTCCAAATGGATTGTCTGACTCTTTTTTTTCTGCGTTCCCAAAAGGATTCGAAGAGTCGGTTGATTTAAACGGATCCTGCTGGGCAATTGCGAGTTGGCTAAGCAAAAAAACCACAACGATTGGAAGTTGAGACGGGATAATCCAAAAACGTAACATCGGGTTACCTCCGGTTGAACAGGTTGTGACCGCCAGAGTTTACCAGATCATTCAGCAATCTCAAATCTTTGAGAAACCAATGGAATAACTTCTGTTTCCAACATTCAACAAATAGGTCTGGGTTATAAAAAGGCTTCGTTGCCGTCCCACCGAACAAAGCCCTCCATCGCGGCGTATTCCGCTAATCCCATGTCGTCATAAAGTTGAGCGGTTTTTGCATTTCGATCTTCTGCTCGTTGCCAAAATTCCCGATCGTCATGTCCGGGATAGACCGCCCGATCTTTTTGAGATTCATGCTTAAAAATTGCATTTCGTTTTAAATCGACTTCGCCAGGGCTGAGGGGCACGGCCATCTCGATTTCATGAGGCTCCCATTCGTGCCAGGCTCCGCGGTAGAGCCACACGGTACACTGTCGATACCAGTCTTCCTGTTCAATTTCCATGCATGCTCTCAAGATGGCAGTCAAACAGGTCCGGTGCGTCCCGTGCGGGTCTCGCAAATCGCCGGCAGCATAGATTTGATTAGGTTGAATTTCTAGTAACAACTCTTTGACCATTTTGATATCTTCATCCCCGAGAGGATTCTTTTTGATGGTTCCGGTCTCGTAAAATGGAAGGTCCATAAAATGCAGGCGATCTTCTGTGATCCCGCACAGTCGGGTGGCTGCTTTCGCTTCACCCTGGCGAATGAGTCCTTTGATCGTCCGCACCTCTGCTCCATCAATTTCGCCTGGATTTTTATTTCTGAGAGAGGATTCAATTTTCTCATCCAGGGTTTTCGTTTGAGCTGGATCGACCCCGAACGCCTGGTTAAAACTGGCCATGAAGTCGCAATATCGCAGCGCGTCGTCATCAAAAACGGCGATATTTCCGGAAGTCTGATATGCCACATGGACTTCGTGCCCCTGTTTGGCAAGACGAATGAGTGTCCCGCCCATAGAAATCACGTCATCATCTGGATGCGGAGAAAAAACGACAATCTTTTTGGGAAAAATTTCGTCATGCGGTTTAGAAACATCACCGGGGCGCTTTAGATCGGCAGGCTTTCCACCCGGCCATCCGGTGATCGTGCGTTGGAGGTGCCGAAATACTTCGATATTGATGTCATAGGCTGTTCCTTTTTCAGCCAGCAAATCCTGCAGGCCCCCTTCGTTGTAGTCTTCGTCGGTGAGCTTCAGAATGGGCTTCTGCAGTTTTCTCGCCAACCAGATCACAGCCTTTCGGGTCAATTCTGGGGTCCAAGTAGATTGGCCGACAAGCCAGGGCGACCGAAATCGCGTCAAAGATTGAGCGGCTGAGACGTCCATTACAAACCGGCAGTTGGGATGTTCTTGCAAGTAACTGGCTGAAACGGATTGAGTCATTTTGCCCTCAACGGCTTCGGCCACGATGTCTGCCTTGTGTTCCCCGTAGGCAATGATAAAAATTTCCCGGGCACTCAAAATAGAGCCGACGCCCATGGTGATTGCCTGCCGAGGTACGTGCTCTTCTCCAAAAAAATCACCGGCAGCATCGCAGCGAGTGATCCTGTCCAAAGTGATCAGCCGAGTGGAACTGGTTTTACTCGAACCTGGTTCGTTGAACCCAATGTGACCGGTGCGACCGATGCCAAGGATCTGAATGTCGATGCCGCCCATCGACTTGATCTTGGCTTCGTAGTCCGCACAAAATTCGGCGACTGCTTCTTTGGGGATCGTGCCATTGGGGATGTGAATGTTGTCTTTCGGAATGTCTATAAAATCGAATAGATGTTCATTCATGAATCGAACATAGGACTGAAGTTCATTCGGCTGAATCGGATAATATTCATCGAGATTAAATGTGATGACATTTTTGAATGACAGGCCTTCTTGCTGGTGAAGTTTCACCAGCTCGTTGTAGACCCCAACAGGCGTACTTCCAGTGGCCAAACCCAAAACGCAGTTGCGACCCTGTTGATCACATTCACGGATCTTGTTTGCTATTCGATCAGCGATTGCTTTGGAGGCCTCGGTAGCCTGGTGAAATACCATCGTTGGTATTTTTTCGAAGGAATCTCCCGTGGGCGGGAATTCGGAGGACTGAGTTTGGGATTGAGAATCTGCGATGGCCAACGAACTTCTCCCTGTTATCGGATTCGAAAGTTTCATTTTCGATTATCGACAATTTGAATCGGGAAGGAATCCCCGAGCAAGCAGTTCGCAATCGGAACGGGGATGTTGGTAGGCTTAGGCGATAGTTTCCTTAAAGTCGCTGTAGATTTCGTTCGGAGTAAAATTCCAGTTCGGTTAAAAATTTGAAAATCTCAGAGGGGTACATAATGCATGTACGTCCCGCTTGCCGAGCGGGACCCAAACGAGCCAGCAACGCTGTAGGTCAAGATAACATCTTGCGTCCAGATCCCTCACTCACGTTTCGGGTTGGGACTTGTTGATTTCAAAGCACCATTTGGCAAAGGTGCCTACAGTACGTCCCGCTTGCCGAGCGGGACCCAAACGAGCTATCAACGCTGCAGGTCAAGATAAAATCTTGCGTGCAGGTCCCTCACTCACGTTTCGGGTTGGGGTTTGTTGGTTTCAAAGCACCTTTTGGCAAAGATGACTCCAGTACGTCCCGCTTGCCGAGCGGGACCCAAACGAGCCCTCAACGCTGTAGGTCAAGATAAAATCTTGTGTTCAGATCCCTCACTCACGTTTCGGGTTGGGATTTGTTGATTTCAAAGCACCTTTTGGCAAAGGTGCCTACAGTACGTCCTGCTTGCCGAGCGGGACCCAAAAGAACCATCAACGCCAAAGGTCAAGATAACATCTTGTGTTCAGATCCCTC
>JBCCSJ010000003.1:0-54664 GCA_039200505.1 Planctomycetota bacterium
AAACGGGTGACGAACTCCACGAGCTTTTCGTGGGTCTTCCAACTCAGAAAACACTTCAAGTAGACTTTCTGCGGCTAACATCGGCGATTCCTTCCAAATTTAATCCGCCGATAATACGGATGACTACAATTTACGGTTCGTTAAAATCTACTTTGCAGTTCTCCTGATCAAAGGTCCAAAATGGTAGTCAGCCGATCCAAGGAACCTTAAAATACCCGCCTGAATTTTGACCAACTAAGAGAACAGTGAGCCGTCCATGAGTGCTTTCCCAAACATCCCCAAAATCTCCTATGAGGGACCTTCCTCCGACAATCCCCTCGCGTTTCGCTGGTATAACCCAGACGAAGTCGTCGAGGGAAAGACGATGAAGGAGCACTTGCGATTTACAGTTTGCTACTGGCACACATTTCGCGGCAATGGTGCGGATCCTTTCGGTGCCGGGACGATGATGCGTCCATGGGATGATGGATCTAGCTCGGTTGAAAATGCGGTAAACCGAACGAGGGTTGCGTTTGAGTTCTTTGAAAAATTGGGTGTCCCTTTTTACGCTTTTCACGATCGTGATGTTGCGCCCGAAGGTGCCTCGCTTACCGAAACCAATGAAATTTTGGATACCGTAACCGATGCCCTTTATCAAGAACAGGAACGAACCGGCATTGGATTGCTATGGGGAACAGCGAACCTTTTTACCAACCCTCGGTTCATGCATGGAGCCGCCACTTCATGCAACCTCGATGTTTATACTTACGCGGCCGCTCAGGTCAAAAAAGCATTGGAAGTCACCCATCGACTGGGAGGCGAAAACTACGTTTTTTGGGGTGGTCGCGAAGGTTACATGAATCTGTACAACACAGACATGAAGCGGGAGCTGGATCACCTGGCACGTTTTTTCCATATGGCGGTAGATTACGCCAAAGAGATTGGGTTCACCGGTCAGTTTCTGATTGAGCCGAAACCCAAGGAACCTACCAAGCATCAATATGATTCCGATGCTGCTGCCTGTATCAATTTTTTGCGGGCCTATGATCTATTGGATCATTTCAAGTTAAATATTGAAACGAATCATGCCACCCTGGCCGGTCATTCGATGATGCATGAACTTGACTACGCGGGAATGCAGGGAGCATTGGGTTCGATCGATGCTAATACGGGCGATATGTTGTTAGGTTGGGACACCGATCAATTCCCAACCGATTACTACCTGACGACCCAAACAATGCTGTGTTTGCTGAAATATGGATTGGCACCTGGTGGGGTCAACTTTGACGCCAAGGTTCGCCGAGAAAGCTTTGAACCAGTGGATCTTTTTTACGCTCACATTGGTGGGATGGACGCTTTTGCGAAGGGTCTCAAAATCGCGGCTGCCATTCGTGCTGATAATGCATTGGGCCAAATCGTCGAAGATCGATACAGCAGTTGGGATTCGGAACTTGGGAAGCAAATCGAAAATGGGTCGATCGGGCTAAAAGAACTAGAAACGATTATGCTCGAAAAAGGGGACGCGCAAGTTGCCAAAAGTGGCCGTCAGGAGCTTTGCGAAAATATCGTAAATCGATATGTTGACAAGATCCAGTAAAACTTGACTCGCCGTTTATTAGACGATCCTGATCAGAAAACGGATGGCATCATGATTCGATTTACCTTTTTGATAATGGTCGTTCTGTGTCATTTATTGTGGATTGGTGTGGGTTGGGCGGATGCCAAGAAACCGGCTCAGCCCAATATCGTCTTAGTCTTTATCGATGACATGGGCTGGGGTGATTTTTCCTGTTTCGGTAACTCCCGAACCGAAACGGAAAACATCGATCGGTTGGCCCGAGAGGGAATTCGGTTTGAGCAATTTTATGTGAATTCGCCGATCTGTTCTCCTTCGCGGGTAGCTATTTCAACTGGACAGTATCCGACTCGATGGAACATCACGTCGTATCTGGCCAGTCGAAAATTGAATCAGGCTCGAGGGTGCGCCCAGTGGCTCGACCCCAAGGCTCCTATGCTGGCTCGTTTCCTCCAAAATTCTGGCTATGCTACTGGGCATTTCGGCAAATGGCATATGGGAGGTCAGCGGGATGTCGGAGATGCTCCGTTAATCACGGAGTATGGATTTGATCAGTCTTTGACAAATTTTGAGGGGCTCGGTCCAAGAATCCTGGCGATGAAAGATGCCTACGACGGAAAACCAGCAGTTCCCCATCATTTGGGTTCGCATAAGCTTGGCAGGCCGGAAGAGATAACCTATGTCGACCGATCATTGGTGACTGAATCATTCACACGTGCCGCAATTGAGTTTGTCATGCAGGCGGAACAGAATAAAAAACCGTTTTACATCAACGTTTGGCCTGACGATGTGCACTCACCTCATTTTCCACCTGAATCCAAACGTGGCGATCAGTCCAAACGTCAGCTTTATCACGGTGTGCTTGATACCATGGACCAACAGTTGGGGGCTTTGTTCGATTTCATTGCGGACTCAAAAGAGCTTCGACAGAATACTTTGATCCTGGTATGTTCCGACAATGGGCCAGAACCGGGTGCGGGTTCAGCGGGACCATTTCGAGGATACAAAACTCATTTGTACGAAGGCGGCATCCGGTCTTCCCTGATCGTTTGGGGCCCTGGGTTTATCGAACGCTACAAGGCGGGTACGGTTGACCGGGCATCTTGTTTTTCGGCGATCGATTTGGTTCCGTCGCTGCTTTCGATTGCCGGCGTCGATTCAGAGAACACTCCATTTGATGGTGAGAACCTGGCTTCAGCGTTACTTGGAAAAAAGAGCGGCTCTCGAATTCAACCGCTTTTCTTTCGGCGACCTCCCGACCGAAATTCGTTTTACGGAGTTCAGGATTGCCCCGATTTAGCAATGCGACAGAAAGACTGGAAAGTGCTGTGCGACTACGACGGATCCAATGCCGAGTTGTATCATTTAGTAGACGATCCAGGTGAAACGCTGGACTTAGCTGACCAAGAATCGGAAATCGTGCAGCAGATGATTACGGAATTAGTTGCATGGAACCGATCGATGCCTCAGGACAATGGCGAGGATTACCGAAAAAACCGCAGGCAACGTTGATGAAGCTTCGCAACGTTTAAGGTTCAACAGATTTTTGATTTATCGGTTGATGGGTCGTTTATTTTTTTCGTTGCAGCCCCGACCGTTGGTGGGCGATCAACCCTTCTAATTCAGCCAATCGAGCCGTGTCGTCGACGATGTCCTGCGGAGCGTTTTCTAGCTCGATGAAGGTTCGGACTCTTACGAAGCTAAACACGTTCAGCCCGGCACTAAACCGTGACGTTCCACTTGTGGGCAATGTGTGGTTAGGTCCGATCCCGTAATCACCAAAAACTTCGGCGGATTGGTGGCCGATAAACACACAACCTGCGTGACGGACATTGCCTGCAAACTCAGCCGCCTGTTCCAAATGAAGTTCGAGGTGTTCGGGAGCCAAAAGGTTACAGGCTGTGACTGCCTGTTCGACCGAATCACACACAATCGCACCTCCATTTTTCAGAGCTTGTTCTGCGATTTTGGCGGTCGGTAAAAGTGGCAATTGCTTTTCCAGTTGTGTGATGACATCGTTGACAAAACTGTGGCTCATCGCAATCAAGAACGGGCGAGCATCGGTGTCATGTTCAGCCTGTGCCAATAGATCAGCGGCCACCATTCCGGGCTCAGCAGTATCGTCGGCAACCAGTACCAATTCAGACGGGCCAGCCAGCATATCAATACCGACATCGCCGCTGACGATCCTTTTTGCGGCAGTGACCCAGCGGTTTCCCGGGCCTACAATCACGTCGCACCGTTTCATTGCTGCAAAACCGTAAGCCATCGCTGACACGGCATGCGCGCCACCCACGGCCAAAACTTGATCGGCTCCGGCAATCGCAGCGGTCGCCAACATTAGATTCGAAGGATTCGGTGTCGCCAACGTAATTGTCTCACACCCAGCCACCGACGCAGGGATACATGTCATCAAAACCGTTGACGGTAGCGCGTAATTGCCAGCGGGAGCATAACATCCAGCTCGTTGAATGGGTTCAATCGTGTGCCCCGCGAATCCACCCGGCACAGGTATTTTAAGTTCTTTGAGGCAATCAAGCTGAGCTTGAGCAAAATCACGGATTCGGTTGCCGACACGCTGAAGCAAGTCGCGGTCGGCAGTCGCCAGTTGTTGGACCGCATCCTCAAGAATGGGGCGTTTAATCACCAGAGGATCGTCGGCGGTTCTTTCGCCAAACTTGGCAGCCATTTCGCGAATCGCCGGTTCACCTGAGTCCCTGACTTGATCCACAATTTCCTGCGCCGCGTCCATAGTTGGCTTGTCTAATGTGCTTGGCAGTTCAGATGGCTGAAAATCTGAAAATGGGATCACATTAAATTGGATCTGGATCTCGGTTGAATCGCTCATGATTTGTTTCCAAGTGGTTTTACCAATGCAAACCTGTTTTTCGTAAAAGAAGATAACGGATGAATTGAGGTGGCTAAGTCTTAATCCCGGGACCTCTGCGAACAACCCGGTTCATCCGCCGGGCTAGTTCGGAATAGACGTCTGACAACGAGACGCCATGTTTGAGCATGGCCACGATGGAAAAGTAAAGCACATCGGCGGCTTCCCAAGTCACTTCATCTGAATTCTCACCGGCGGCCGCTTCCGCCAATTCACGAGCTTCTTCCAATAGTTTTGATTCGAGGATAGCGGGGTTGGACGCTAATTTGGAAGTAAACGAATTTTCGTCCGCCTCAGATATTCTTTTTTCGAGCCTTTGGATCACTTCGGCGATCGATCGCTCTCGACCAAAACAAGAGTGCCTTTCAAGATGACAAAAACCTGGAGGCGATTGAGTCACCATGAACCGAATGCAATCTCGATCACAATCCATTCGAATATTGATTAAGTGTTGAGTCGCTCCGCTGGTTTGCCCTTTCACCCAAAGACCCTTCCGAGAACGAGACCAGTAGGTGCCTACGCGATTTTCAAGGGCATACCCGAGGCTTTCCCGGTTGGAATAGGCAAGCCCCAAAGCGATTCCGATCGGGTCGACAATCACTGTGGACCAGAGTCCGTCTTCTCGATCCGATACCAACACTCGATCAAAAAAGTCGACCATCAATTCGGTCGTCAAATGTTCAATTTTTACCAGGCAATCAACGCGTGCCATTTCAAGTTCAGCAAGCCGATCAGGCTTCGGATCAGAAGACGAAACGATGACACCTTTTTCGATCGCGTCGTCCTGCTGAAGATCGTCGCGAAACAAAGTCAATTTTTCCTTGGGAAGATCGACGGGTAAGTCTTGCTGACCTTCATTGACCAGGATTCCGCTGGCTCCTAAATTCAGGCAGTGAATTGCCAATTGCGGATCAAATTTTTCAAGGTGCACCCACAGATCGACTCGTCCGGAAACTTTTCGCAAAACCGATTCATAAGCTTCGATGTCTGTCGGCAAATTAACCCAAGCCAGTTTGGGAAACAGGCCCCAATGAAGGGATTGGCTTTCTAGCTGCTCACGGTCGATTTGAGCGACGGAGATTTGGGGAATGATCATAATGAAGTCAATCGAAACTGAACTAGAAGTTCAAAGTTGCATGGGTCGTAAGAATGCATGAAATTCCACTGACGTTTTAGTTTCAGTGATGGATGCAACAAAAAGCTATTTTAACCGTTTTGGCTTAGATCGGGACCGGTGCCGAATCGAGTGTTAGGGTGCCAATGGGTTGCTGCCAGAGTTGACAGCAAACGAATTCGGTAAACCGTTTGACAGATCTGCGAATCACTGCCTGAACTGGGAATCGATCAAATTTGATTTCTCTTGCCGAAAGTTTTGCCACTTCTACCTCCTACTTTGCCCTTAATCAATTTAGCCGTTTCACGGATTCTCGAACGACCACCTCGACGTCAAGTGGGTCAATTTTCACGTCATTTCTTTGTAACATATTGAGTAACAGCTTCGCGCCGTTGGAACCCATCTGGGCCGCCGGTTGGGCAACGGTTGTTAAAGGAGGAGTCGCAAACGCTGACACGGGTTGGTCATCGAATCCAACCAGAGACACTTCTTCGGGCACTTTTATTCCGCGACGGTAGAGTGACAGTCGAGCCCCGTAAGCCATTTCATCGTTCGCACAAAATATCGCTGAAAAACGAGTACCTCTCAACAATAGCGATTCAGCGCCTAGAACTCCTGATGGGCTACTGAAGTCTCCTTCGGCAACCAATTCAGGTTGGAACGGGATTCCAGATTCTTCCAGGGCTTCTCGATAGCCTTCGAACCGTGCAATAGCATCCACATGATTTTTAAGTCCCATTAGATGCGCGATCCTTTGATGACCGAAGTCGATAAGATGCTGTGTTGCTTTTTTGGCGGCCCGTTTGTTATCGATTGCGATGCAACGATCTTCCATTCCGAGAATTGTTTTGGCGATTATAACAAATGGTTTGTCTTCAATATATTGGCGGTACTGTGCCTGCATCAAATTACCGCCTACGATCACAAACCCATCCACGTTTCGGTCTACGAGCGTTAAGATCGCTGATTTTTCTACTTCGGAATCCCAACGGCCATCGACGATGATCGGAGAGTATTGAGTGTCGCTTAATTCCTGAATGATTCCTTGAGTCACCGAATCGTAAAATGCACTTCCAATATTCTGGATCACAATCCCAAACGTCATCGATTGACCGCCGGCAAGGGAGCGAGCGACGGCATTGGGTTTGTAGTTCAGCCGCTTCATGGCGGCCAAGACAGCCCTTCGTTTTTGTTCATTGACGTGCGTAGTATTATTCAGCACTCGCGAAACGGTACTCTTTGAAACACGAGCTGCATTGGCAATGTCTAAGATTGTTACCTTGGAGCGTTCCATACAGCACGACGACTCGATATTGGCAGGGGCCTTTCAATCATCCGCGGAAAGTGGATTGGCAATCAAGCCGAATTCGATCACGTTATGTTGGAAAGTCGAACAAAAAGTCGGACTCCATCGGTGCGGGCCTAGCGATCTTCTTTCTCTGGATTTTACAGAAAGCTATGAACTCGCCGTTTCCGGTAAGCTAACTTTTCACAAAAAGTCTGACACCCGGAGGCCGATGATGAATTGTGCGGATTTTGTGGATTATTACGACATCCTGGAACTCGATCCCAATGCCAGTGATCAGTTAATTGATGATGCTTTTCGAGAACGAGCCGCCGAACTTGAAAGATCCAAAGAAGATGGAACCGCAGACAAAGGAGTGTTTCACCAACTCGTCAACGCCTACAAAGCTCTGTCGACTCCTGAATCACGGGCAGAATACGACAACCTGAGAAACAAGTGGCTAGAATCGGGCAACTCAAAAGCGGAACCCAACCCGGTCCAAGTCGCCGATGCTGGCAATGACGAGGAACAACAGCGAATCATCTTGAAAATTTTCAAAGACCAAAGACGAAGCAATATGAAAGAACCGGGGGTTAGCCCAAGCCGAATCACCGAGCTAACTGGGTTTTCTGCCGAAGACGTTAGCTTTCATCTGTGGTATTTCTTCGACAAAGACTGGATTGACCGCGACGAAAATGGATTATTGGCTATCACGGCAATCGGCGTCGACCAGGTATTGGCTGCTCAATCTCCTTAACGAAAACAATGATGAAAGCTTGGTTGAGTTTTCGGCTTGATTGCGTTTTCGGCAGCGCTGGGTCATTTTGCTCGTGGGTTAGTCGCACTTATAATAGCGCCAATTCCCATTACAGTGAAGACCTGCTGCAACTCGCGTTTCTGTCAGGGTTTCAAGAATCGTGGGTGGGACAAACCGACTTTCAACCAATGACGACTGAGGTGATTCGTGCCGATGAGACTTTTATTTCTTGCTTCCGCCGCGGTAATTTGTTTTGCATGTAGAAGTGATGCACAGACATACGATCCAATGAAGCCTCATCCAGCGGTCGCACCGGCACTGGAAAAAATTGATGCTGCGGTCGCCAAGGGTCCGTTCGAATCCAACTGGTCGTCGCTGGAGAAATATGAGATCCCTCAATGGTACAAGGATGCCAAATTTGGCATCTTCATTCACTGGGGAGCCTACAGTGTGCCCGCATTTGGTAGCGAATGGTATCCGCGACAGATGTACATCGACACCAAACGACGCGGAGACAATTTTTTTCAGCACCACATCGATGAATACGGCCCGCAAAAAGAATTTGGATACAAGGATTTCATTCCTCAGTTCAAAGCTGAAAAATTTGATGCTTCTGCTTGGGCCAAGCTGTTTAAAGAAACCGGGGCTCGATACGTCATCCCCGTTGCTGAACATCACGATGGATTCCCGATGTACGATTGTGCATTTACTCGTTGGGACGCCACCGAAATGGGACCCAAGCGAGATATCATTGGGGAGCTTTCAAAAGCAGTGCGGGCGGAAGGATTGAAGTTTGGTGTCAGTAGTCATCGAGCGTTCAACTGGGTTTTTTATGTTCGAAGCGAAAATTTCGACAACGCGGACCCGCAACTTGCTGATTTGTACGGTCGCCCGATGCCGTTTCTTTTTAAAGACGATGCCGCCGACTATCGAAACAACTTTCCGCCCCAGGACGAACAATTCAAAAACGATTGGCTGGCTCGATCGTGCGAACTGGTAGACAAATACCAACCTGACGTTTTTTGGTTTGATTTTGGAATCACCCCGGGCCTTCGCGAACAAAAATACAACGAAAATCCATTCGGTCCATGGCTCCAGCGATTTGCCGCATACTACTACAACCAAACTGCTGATAACGAAGCGGTGGGAATCATCAACTATAAATGGGGAGCGTTCCCGGAATCGGCTGCGGTTCTCGACAAAGAGCGGTCCAAGATGGCTGAAATTCGCAAACCATTTTGGCAAACCGATACTGCCGTCAGTGCAAGTTCATGGGGCTATACGGAAAATCAGAAATATAAAACTGCTGATCGACTTGTCGACGACCTGATCGACATCGTCAGTAAAAACGGCTGTCTTTTGTTGAACATCGGCCCGCGGCCTGACGGAACTATTCCAGAAGAGGATATCAAAATTCTCAAGGCGATCGGTTCGTGGTTAAAAATCAATGGAGAAGCGATTTACGATACCACCTATTGGAAAACCTTTGGCGAAGGCCCCACTGGCGTTTCGACAGGGCATGTTTCTGAATCCAAAGACAAACGATTCACCGCCCAAGATCTTCGATTCACCTCCAAGGGAGAAACACTGTACGTCACCGGTCTGAAGTGGCCGGAAGATGGAAAGGTTTCGGTCAAAACGTTGGCTCAGGGAAGCGACCACTTCCCCGAAGAAATTACTTCGATCGTGATGTTAGGTTCAGATTCAGAAATTGAATATTCCCGGGACGAAAAAGGGCTTCACGTTCAACTTCCTGGCGAGCGACCTTCGGAATACGCCTACGTGTTGAAAATCAGCAAGTAGACTTTTTTGACGAGCTTATTCGCCGAACTCAAGTGCGAAGTAGTGTTCATTGGCATCTTCGGACCATTCTACGAGGTCTGGATTGACCATGGACGCGACTTCGCCAATCACGGTAACCATAGGGCTCTCCATTCCTAACTGATCAATTTGATCTGCAATTCCATATAGCGTGGAATAGGTGACTCGCTGGTCCTGGAAGGTGGCTTTTTCGATGCAGGCTACTGGAGTGTCCGGAGAGCGGCCGGCTTGAATTAAGTCAGTGGTTATCTGACGTAGCTTTCGCCGGGCCATCAGTAACACGATCGTGTCCAGTTGAGCCAGGGCTGATAGATCGACATCGTTGTCGACAAGTTCAGGGGCAGTGTGCCCAGTCACGACAGAAAAAGATCGGGCGATGCCTCGAAAGGTGACAGGAATTCCAGCGGCGGCCGGGCCAGCAATCGCGCTGCTGACACCTGGAATGACATGGCATGGAATACCAGCATTTCGGCAGACTTCCAATTCTTCTTGTCCCCTTCCAAACACAAATGGATCACCACCTTTAAGTCGCACGACGATGTCGCCTTGGCGGGCTTGGCGGACCAGGATTTCGTTGATTTCGGTTTGGGAGATTCGGTGGTGGTCAGGATATTTTCCGACGTCAATCACGTTCGCATTTTCTCGAGTTTCTTTTAGTAGCTCCATTGGAATCAGGCGATCGTGCACAATCGTGTCGGCGTGTTGAATCAACCGAAGACCACGAACGGTAATCAATTCGGGATCACCCGGTCCAGCCCCCACCAAATAAACGGATCCATGACGGCAGATCACGACGCCACCTCAGATTCTATTTCTAGATTTCGCAGCATTGACCTGTTGGCCGTTTCAATGCAAATTTCTTGAATGCCAGGCAACGCACCGACAGGTAAATCACAAACAATCTTGCCTGAACCTAAGTGGATACGGCTGGGATATTCGACTTTGGTGCCTGTTGGAAGCCCGAATGCTTCGGGAACATCGACAGTTGTATGAGGGCCTCGACCCATCAGAAACGGAATCACCAAAACATGTTGGGTGTCGATCTGTTTTACGATTTCGTCTAACCCTGGATCTTGGTCGATGAACCCAAACTTGACTGTTAACTCCGGCGAGAGCAAAGGTTGCATTGCCGTGGTCAAATCTCGGGTCGCCGTTCCACTGTTGGCGTTGCGACGGGTCCCATGCCCTACGACCACAACCGTTGTTTCGGAAGGAAGAAGTTCTTCTTCGGCCAACAAATCTTGCACTCGAGCGGCGACAATTGCTGGTAATTTGGTGTCAACGCCAATCGGTCGAGCAAAGTAAAACCGAAATGGGTCAGCATTGTGGTCGGCAGTCAATCGTTCGGGGATTTGCCGAAAATAGTACCCTTCACTGGTCATCAATGGAACCACGACGACATCGCCAGACGGGACCTTTGCCAAGACTTCCGACAATTGGGGTGAACCAATTAAAAAGGCTGCCGTCACGAAGTCGTAGTCGGTGACATTGGCGATTGATTGAGCCAGATCCAGAATCGGCTGATTGGAATCGGGAGTATCATCGGCTCCGTGGGCGACCAGGATCAGTGAACGAGAAAAAGAGCTCATAACGTTATCCTGCCTTTAATTGAACAAGTTTCGGTTGAATCGCTTCCATCGTAGGAAGCTCTTTTCCTGTCACTCGTTTTCTTGGTTCAACATCACCGGAGAGTCTTCGGTAGTAGTCTCCAAGGCATTCATTGCCGATTTTGTGTTTGGCAAAACTGGTGAGTAGTGGGTGAAGCGTTTCAATCACTTTTTCAATCTTTACATCGGCTGCGTAAAGATCAGCCATGCGGTCGCCAGCCAACCGTCCACCCACAAACAGGTGGTATACTCCGGGACGACGACCTACCAGGGCGATGTCTGCCGTGTAGGGGCGTGCACAGCCGTTAGGGCATCCAGTCATACGGATCGTCATCTGCGATTGATCGAGGCCAATTTCTTTGAGTTCATTCTCGATATCGGTCATTAGGTCGGGCAGAGCTCGTTCCGATTCCGCGACTGCTAAACCGCACGTTGGCATCGATGGGCATGCCATTGAGTGGCGACGAGCGAGTGAAATCTCTTCGATCAATGGGACATGGTATTGTTTTAAAATCGCTTTCAATTCGACGATCTGCTCTAGCGTCAAATCGTTAAATAAAATGCTCTGCTGGGCTGTCAAAGTCGATGGGCAACCGATCTGTTTCACGATTTCTCGAAACGCGGTGCGCAACTGCATTGACTCGGTATCTTTGATCCTGCCGTTTTCGACAAATACTCCGTAAAAATATTTGCCGTCGCCTTGGGCATGCTGACCTAACCAGTCTTCATTACTGACGTCGGGAATTTCTCGCCATGGATGGACATCAAAATCGCTACGATTTTTAAACTCAGTCGTAAACTCTTCGACTCCCATTTTGTCGATCAGGTATTTGAGACGCGCCTGCTTTCGATCTGCCCGGTTTCCAAAATCGCGGTAAATGGATGCGACATTCTGAATCGCTTGGACTCCATCTTTGAGAGCCACAAATCCGATCTGTTCGGCGATCTGGGCAAATGTATTAGGGCGGCCGTGGCTCATCCCCAAGCCTCCACCGGCAACGATATTCCAGCCGATCACTTCGTCGTCTTCAACGACTCCAATCAACCCGGCATCGTACGAGTAGATGTCAATTTGATTGTCGCCTTGGACGGTCACCCCAACCTTGTATTTTCGGGGAAGGTAAGTTTCGCCATAAAAGGGTTCTTCCGTTTTCGTGGTGACCTCTTTTTTTCCATCTACCCACAGTTCGTAATAGGCTTTGGTGGCAGGTCGAAGATCGGCAGCGATTTCATGGGCCGTTTTACGCACCGTGTCGTGGATTTTATCTTTGATCGGTGCCGCAGTTGCCATCACGTTTCGGCAAACGTCGCCACAGGCAGCCAGCGTTGTCATCATTGCTTCGTTGATTTGACGCATGGTTTCTCGAAGTTCGGTTTTGAGAACTCCGTGAAACTGAATCGCCTGTCGCGTGGTAATCCGGATGGTCCCATTGGCGAAATCGTCGGCCATTTTATCAATGGCCAGATACTGCTGAGCATTCATTTCACCGGCGGGAAGGGCCACGCGAATCATAAAGCTGTAGGCTTTACCAAGGCCTTGCGATCGCCGCTCTTTTCTTAAATCGCGGTCATCCTGTTGATAGGTTCCATGAAATTTTAGAAGTTGCAAATCGTCTTCGCCGAAACAGGCTGCCCCTGGATCTTTGAGAGTTTCGTCGATCGTGCCGCGCAAAAATTCACTCTTATGCTTGGCGACTTCAACTTTTGAAGGGTCTGTTTTTTCCTTAGCCATCGTACTTCAATTCAATCTGTGACTTTACTTTTTCTCTGAATCCGTTCCGAACTGTTCCTAAATCGAGTAGTGCAAACCGCACTCTTCTTTATCTTTTCCTTCCCAGCGGCCCGATCGAGCATCCGAATCGGGCGTCGAACCCGGCACCGGTTTGGTGCAATGAAAACAACTGACACTGGGATAATTTTGTAAATGCAACCGATTAAACGGCACGTCGTTTTCTTGGATGTATTCCCAAACCTGAGGGCGGGTCCACGATGCAAGTGGGCAAAATTTGGTTAATTGATATCGCCAGTCCCAGCCAATGACAGGCGTATCCGCTCGTTGAGTCGTTTGACCACGCCTTAAAGCTGTCACCCAAACGTCGTAGTTGATAATGTTTTCAGCCATTGGTAGCACTTTCCGAATGTGACAGCACATGTTCGGATTATTCTTCCAGAGATTGGCACCGTAATTTTTGGCCTGTTCATCGACTGACACTGGAGTTTCCCAGGTGACAAAATTCAGGTTGCTATATTTTTCGATTAGCTTCTTTCGCAGTTGTTTCGTTTCCGGAAAAAAGAAACCGGTATCGATGCAGGCCACGGTTAACGGTGGTAAATGGAATTCAGCAATTGCTTTGGAACTCATATCCAGCAGGGCACACCCTTCCATGCCAAACGAAGTGGTGAGTACGATCGGTTGCTTGGTAAACCTTCTCAAACCCCAAGCAATCAATTGCTGAGGACTGCTTTCAGGAGTAATGGGGGGATCTTGTGAAACCGTAGACGAATCGTCAGTCGGATCATCCACAGGAACAATCTGCAGCAGCGGCCGAGATGGAATGGCCGGCGGATCCAGTGACACTGGCTCCTCCGCTGAAGCGTTTCTGATTGGTTGTGTCTTGCTCATGGTTCGATACGAGGTTGGGATCAAAGCAAAAAAAAACCGTAGGGAATACCTACGGTTCGATGCTTCAAATTTGCAAACGTAGTCCCTTATCCTGACGAGTTAATACAGGAATCCTTTGATTCGAAACAACAGCAAGCTGGTTGTAGGACTGGCAAAATCATAATAAAAGCAAAAAAGTTGAATTATGGTTGGCGATGTATTGTGGTTGCTTTCGACCATCCGTCAACTCTTTTTTTAATTATTTGACGCCTCACCCGATAACTTAACTGACTGAAACTATCGAAAGCCCCTCATATGCCAGCAGTTTTTTCGTGAACTTTGGGTTCATAAAAACACAGGCAAAAAACTATCTCACTTTGAGAGCCACTTCTCGAATTGAAACCAAAGTTGCACTCGAGGCCACAATACTTCCGTCGCTTTAAGCGTTTTCGCCCGGAAATTTCCGGTAAATTGACTTTCGTCCTGATTGGCATACAGCTTGCGTTCTTGTTTGCTCGAGTGAGCGGATCCTTCTTGATCTCCCAAATCTTTTGCCAAATCTGCTCACTCAAACTTTTCCCACCTTAAGTCGAGATTCCTCATCTCGCACGACCCGACTCTCTGCCGCCTCAGAGAGTCGGCTTTTTTTCAAGTTGAAATAGAATTCTAATTCGTGTTCGGCAGGATGCTGGTGGGTGTCTTGGGATAGGTTTTCCCTATTTGCTAGCGTATGACCCTGTAATATTTGACTGGCATTGATCCGTTAAGACGTAATCTTTACAAACGTCGCAGGAAGAAGGCTTCAATTCGGTAGGTTCCGAAAAGGTTTTTGGGCCGCAAAAAATCGGAAGATAAAGCTTTCTTGCAGGTCGCAATCCATCGGCACATTGATTTACACGTTGATTGGCATACGAGTTGCGATTTTTGGATCACAACCAAACGGCAGGTGATGGACCATCTGTCAAGAAAAGAAACAAATGTTCGTCAGTCAAGGAGGACGAGTTTTGAACACTATCACCAAGTCTTTGTTTGCGGTTTTCACCATTGCCCTTTTTGTCGGTGTCTCTCAGTCGCACGCCCAAAATAATGCCGGTCCCGGTGTGGTCGCTGTTTTGGATGTTGCTAAAGTTTTTAAAGACAATCAATTCTTTGATTCCAAGATGAAGGAGATCAAAGGGGCGGCTGATCAGTTGCGGGCTGACATCACTCAACAACAAGAAAACATCAAAACCCGTGCTCAGGAATTAGCCAATTATGAAGTGGGTACACCTGACCGAGATCAACGAGAAGCTGCCTTGGCTCAAGAGCAGACTGCCTTGGGGCTGAAGGCGAAACGAAACGAAGCCGAATTGCTTAACCGGGAAGCGAGAATTTATCACGACCTTTATCTGGAAATGCAATCGGTCGTCAGCCAGATCGCTTCGGAGTACAACATCGCGTTGGTTTTGCGATTTGACAGCGGCGAAATCAATCCTGACAATCGGGCAGATGTAATCAAGGGAGTCAATCGTCCAGTCGTCTTTCATCGGAGGCTTGATTTGACCGCGATGGTTTCAGAAAAATTGAACGCACGGATGGCTCAAGCGGGTGGCAATCCAAACCTGAAGTAGTGAAACGAATCAACGAGTAAAGCCCGGCTTGATCAACGAGCCGGGCTTTTTTTGGTTGTGGGTGACAAGACAAGATGAATATTCTTCTGTTTGAAGACTCCGGTGTTGAAAAGCTATTTCCCATTACAACTGGTCGCCCAGCCTATGCTATTCATTGTGCGGGTTTTCGACTAATTGATCGGTTAAAAGCAATGAATCGACCGATTGTCAGCTGGGTGCGACCTTACTTGGAAAGCATTCAACTGCAGGATTTTGACTTCTTGGCTTCGGAACTTAATCCAGAACACGACGAAACTCTGATTTTGAATTCTAGATTGGCTCCGACCAAAGCCAATCTGAATGCGATTCAAAGGATGGTGGAATCTACTTCAGACAGAGGGTTTGTGCAACGATCGGATTGGGCTGTAGCTGCCGCGAAGATTCGTACAGCCGATATTTTGAATCAGCCTAATCTGAAACAGCAGGATTGGATTGAAGGGTTGGTGAATCAGCCGAAAATTGAAGTTCTCGAAAGCGAGCTGTCCATTTTCCAGTATCCACACGACGTGGTGGCGATCAATATGAGCAGCTTTCAGGAAAATATCGAAGCCAAGATTCGACTCGGAGTCTTTTCCGAAATCAAGGTCGGCGTTTTTGTCGGGTCCGACGTTCAAATCTCGCAGTCAGCCCATTTCGATTCTGAAGACGGTCCGATCGTCATTGAATCCGGTACCAGGATTGGGCCGTTCACTTTTTTCAGGGGGCCCGTTTTCATCGGAGCCAACTGCAAAGTGAGCGAACATGCTTCGATTAAAGACGCGGTTTCGATTTCGCACACCTGTAAGATTGGCGGCGAAATCGAGTCTACCGTTTTTGAAGCATGGTCCAATAAACAGCACCACGGCTTTTTAGGTCATAGCTATGTCGGTAGTTGGGTCAACTTAGGCGCAGGCACGTGTAACAGCGATTTAAAGAATACTTATGGCAAAGTGAACATGGTTTACGGCAACGGTAAGATTCCAACCAAGATGCAGTTTATGGGGTGCGCCGTCGGAGATTATGCCAAAACAGCCATCAATACCAGTATTTTTACTGGCAAAACGATTGGGACCGCCGCAATGGTATACGGATTTGCTACGACCAACGTCCCAAGTTTTACCAACTATGCCCGAACGTTTGACAAAATGGGCGAATTGCCACCGGAGATCGTGGAAATCACCCAAAAGCGAATGTTTCAGCGGCGTAAAGTGGAACAGCGACCCTGCGATATCCAACTACTTCGCGATATGTATCGCGTCACCGCCGGCGAACGGCCCGCCGGATTATCGAGGGAGCCGATATCACTATGAAAACTTGAAACCCAAAAATCGCTGCAGCAATTCGGCAAGAGGCTCTTTTCTAGCCTTCCCTTGGTATGGCGGAAGACAACTTACGGAAGAGTTTGCCCGGGTTATGATAGAAGGGTCCTCAAACAAAGTTGCCAAACCGCAATTGCTTCCGGTTTTGGTCTACTTGAATTCGATCCAGGTTTGTTTTTTGAGCCGAACATGAGTCTCGCTGAATTATTTAAGTCGAAGTGCCCCGTCTCTTTTGAGCTGTTTCCACCAAAAACTCCCGCCGGTGAGCGAAGTCTTTACAAGACGGTGGAAGACTTGATGAGTTTTGACCCGGACTTTTTGACTTGCACCTATGGAGCGGGTGGATCCACGCAGTCGAAAACCTTGGAAATTTTAGACAAGGTCAAATCGAAGTTTGATGTTCCCGTTGCGTCCCATTTGACACTAGTGGGTTCAAGTGCTGACGACTTGAGAAACTATTTGACGTCGGCTACTGATCAGGGTGTTGACTATATCGTAGCACTACGGGGTGATCCGCCGCAGGGTGAAGAACAATTCAATGTGTCTGAGGGAGGGTTTCAGTATGCCAACGAATTGGTCGAACTCATCGGTTCGGAGTTCCAAAACTTTGGTGTGCTCGTAGCAGGTTATCCTGAGAAACATCAGGAAGCCCCCAGCATGGCGATTGACCTGGAAAATTTGAAACGAAAGGTAGATGCCGGTGCCGATGTGATCATGACACAACTGTTTTACGACAACACCGACTTCTATCGCTTTCGAGACGAGTGTGTCGATCGAGGGATCACAGTTCCGATCGTACCGGGACTGTTACCCGTAACCAATCTCGGACAGATTCAAAGAATTACTTCCCTCTGTGGATCGAAACTGCCCCAAGAATTTGTCGCAGATTTGTCAAAAGACGAAAGTACCGAAGCACAGTTTCAGGTTGGTGTCGAATACGCAATTAAGCAAACCGAAGACCTTTTGAAGAACGAAGTAGACGGTCTTCATTTTTATGTGCTCAATAAATCAAACGCGACAACTAAAATCCTTGAAAATGTTGATTTGGGTACGACGCCTTAGGGCATCGGAATGGTCATGAATCCGGTTGGCGGTTCAAACGACACTAGCTAAACGACCGATGGTTAACGCAAAAGGTGAATAAGATGACAGCAGGAAAAAACTGGATCCGAAAATTTGTTTTTGCGTTGGCCTTCTTCTATTCGGGTCTGGCTATCGTTGTAGCGCAACCTGGTCTTGGAACAGGCTTTAAGCCTCCTCAACAACTGGATGGTTCACAATCGACAGGTGAAAAACAGCCGCCGACGGCAAGTGATCAACTTGGACCTCAGGCGAATCGTCCTAACACTCAGTTTGATAATCTGTTGCGAGAGTTGAACAGCCTAATTCCAGGCGGTGTGAACTCAAGCCCGGAACGGAAGAAAGCATTGGAAGAAGCGGTAACGGCGTTCCAATTGAAAAATGGGCAACGAGTGATTGAGATCTTCGATGGTCAAAGACAAAAAGAACTCGATTTTCCACCCAATGAATTATTGCTGGCGGGACTTAGTTTCGCGGCTGAAGATTTGAAAACCGGAAGGGTTTTGTTGGAGCGGTCGGCCCTATTGAGTCCGGATCACCCTTCGACCTATGCAGCATTTGCAAGACTGGCGATTAACCAGGGACGATTAACTGACGCTTTGGCCATGTTGGAAAAAACGTCGCGAGTGATCGAAGCGAGTCAAATCAGCCCGGAATATGTCAAGTTTTACCGACAAGCTTATCTTGACTCCATGACAGACTTGGCAATGCGTCAACAAAGATACGACGACGCTAGAAAGTATTTGGAACTTCAGAGAGTGGATTTACCGCAGAATCCGAAAGTCTTAATGGTTTCTGCAGAGCTTGAATTTAAACAGAAAAACGTCGATCAGGCATTGGCTTATTTGAATGAGCTTCGAAAAGTGCAGCCCTCCACTCGTCGAGCGGAAACGGTGATTGCACTATGGTTCGAACGAGTTGGGGATAAGCCACGCGCCGAAAAGTGGATTAAAACGGCGGCTGAAAAATATCCTAACGATGAAAAAGTACAGTTAGCGTTTGCGAACTGGGCGTTAGGGCAGGGAGAACTACCGGTCGCCAGCGAAGCGATCGCCCGGGCAGAAAAAAAAGAAGGTGAATCCGCCGTTTCCAAAAATCTAAAAGCAAGAATCGCGTTTTCCAGACAATCGTACGGTGTGGCCGAGGCTCATTATCAGTCGCTGCTTGAATCTCAACGGAATTTTGATGCTTCGAATATGTATGTTCTTTGCTTGATCGAAAGCCAGGATGAAGAAAAACGAAACAAAGCAAAAGGTTTGGCCGTTCAAAACGTGCGAGCTCTTCCTAACAATTTGATTGCACAAGCGACAATGGGGTACGTCCACCTGAAGCTTGGCGAATTGGAGCAGGCGAAATCGACTTTGGCCGCAGTCGCCAAGACCCGTGGCAGATCTCCGGAAATTGACTATTTCCTGGCATGCCTTTTAAAGGAGATGAATCAATTGGAAGAAGCCCGTAAAACGGTCGAAAGCGCGTTGAACTTCAAAGGCTTTTTTCTATATCGAACAGCAGCCCAAAGATTGGAAACTTCCATGGCGTCTGCCGAATTACCAGCACCCGGTCAAACCAATAGTAAATAGTCGGCGAAAGTCGCACCGCTCACCGAGAAGTTGAATTTACCTCATCGCCTCAGAGATAGGCGGTGAGTCAGTGACTTTGTTGGGGCAACTGGTTTGAAGTGAGATGTCTTGTTCGGAAAGCGAAATGTACTATATCCCGCTCGGCAAGCGGGACGTACTGTAGGCTCCTCTTGCCGAGAGGAGCACGACATGCAAATTTTCCATCCCGCCGAAGATGGCAACATCGCGGTTTGTAAAAGAAGCGTGGCTCTCTGAACTGTGAGTCTACCTACCCTCATTGTGATTCGTTTCCGCGGGATGACTTGATCAAATTGTATCGGTGAAAAATCGCCTCACATTCCATCGGCAAAACTTAACCAGCCAGAAGATTCGCTTTCAGGATTAGGATGCAGGTGGGACCATGAGTGATTTCGCCGGTCATCACTTTTTCAACCGCGTCTTCCAACGGTAAGGTCACTCTTTCGATCAACTCCGTACCTTCGGGCGACGCCGTTTGTTCTTCAAGTTCCCTTGCTAAATACAACTGAGTAGGTGAAAGGACGATCGAAGTGAATGGATCGCAAGACCCCAGGTCGTCCCACTTCCGCGCGACCAGCCCAAGCTCTTCTTTCAATTCTCGCTTGGCGGTCAGTTCTTTGGATTCGCCTGGTTCGATCCCTCCGGACACACCCTCAAGCGAATATCGTCCCACGGCATAATGAAATTCTTTCGTCAAGTGAACTCGATTTTGATCGTCGATGGCCAATACGCAAACGCCCGGTTTCATGTGGACGACGACATGTTGGCCGGGAGCTCCATCTGGGCGAATGACCTGATCTAAAATCAGTTCAACGAAAGGATCTTGATAAATTTGTTCGGTCGATCGAATGGTCCAAGGGCCATGTTTTTTCATTAAAATTCTTCGCCAAGATTTCGGATAACCTTCGTATCCTAGGCAATCTTAGCTCGGCTTCCAACACAAACTGTTAAACTGCAATGGAGTCATCGAGTCTGACGGGGGAATCATTATGCGATCTTTTCGGTTCTGGATTTATTTTGTTATTGTTGGATCTCTATGGGGTCAATCAGCCCCAGGGTTAGGTCAAACTTCTGGCCTGAACTGGTCGTCCGACGGAAATTTTGCCCTTTACCAAAAAAGAACCGGGCAACAGGCTGGAAACTACTTTCTGATCAATCTGGAACAGCGCACTCAACGGATCGCATTTGATCGTTCTGATTTGATCCAAAAGCTCGGTCGACGATTCGACCCGAAAAAAGGTTTAGATCGTTTGCCAATTCAAGGCCTGTTCCAGTCACCCACCGCAGGGTTGTGCTTAGTTTGTGACAATCGTTTATTCAAAATTCCAGCAGGCCAGGGTGGTGCGATTAAAGAAGTCGAATCAGGATTGAGCGATTCGCAGGCGTTCCAAGAGCAAGAGTCCAGGTTGTTTTTGCAGCCCGAGCCAGGTAAACAAGGTAAATCAACAAACATCACTTTGGTTAACAAATCGTCGCTCGATTTGGATTTGAACTGGTATAGTCACGACGGAAAAGAAGTCTCATACGGACAGCTTGAAGCCGGAACCAGCAAGCAAATGCATACTTTTGCAGGCCATGTTTGGGTCCTGCGTCACGATGGACAAATCAAAGGGTGCTTCCGAGCACGAATTAATGATCATGTCTTCATTAGTCCGGAAACGTTAAAGAGCGTATCCAAGTTTGAAAATCGACGCGAAAAGAAAACCCAGATTGATCCGCTTTACAAAGTCCGCGGAGGTAAGTCGAAAAATCGAAATTGGAATGTGAGTGTCCAGGATTTTAATCTTACACTCACCTCGACCGAGGACTCTTCACTGAACGTCAAGTTGACCGAAAATGGAGCGGACAAATCCAGCTTTGTGATTAGTCGAAATCGTTCGGCAAAAACGGGTACTCCAAATGTTTATTGGTCGCCCAATTCGAAGTTCTTTTTGGCTTTTCAGACCGAGAAAAAAACAAAGCGGCAGGTTTACTATGTTGAATCGACACCTAAAAAACAGCTTCAACCAAAGCTTCATCAATACGATTATCCCAAACCGGGCGACGAACTCGATCAATCTCGCTTACGTCTGTTTTCAGCTGAAACGCAATCGGAAATTGAGTTGTCGGATGAACTGTTCTCGAATCCCTTCCGATTAAATTTTCTGGGTTGGTCACAGTCAGGTCAGATTTTTTGGCTGCTTTACAATCAACGGGGCCATCAGGTGAAAAGGCTGTTGAAGGTTGAATCAGCGACCGGAAAGGTCGAAGCCATCGTGGAAGAGCGGTCCGATACTTTCATCCACTATTCCGATCCCGGGAAGGCAGTGTTTGAGAATCTTGGCAATGATGAAATTTTGTGGGCTAGTGAAAGAAGCGGGTGGAACCATCTTTACCGCTACAACCGAGTCACGGGAGAATTGATCAATCGGGTGACGCAGGGAGATTGGAACGTCAAACGGATCCATTCGATAGATCATAAAACGCAAACCGTTTATTTTTATGCCGTGGGCGTTTATCCGGATCAAGATCCGTATCACGTTCATTTTTGTCGAGTCCAGTTCGATGGTGGCGGTTTTAAAGTATTGACTGAAGGGGAGGGAACTCACCAGGTCGATCTGATAAGTCCAAAGGGAAATCCGTCTGAGCCCACGGTTTTCGTAGATACCTATTCGCGGGTGGACTTCGCGCCAGTTACCGAGCTACGCGATCTCGAATCGGGTGAACGGATCGTCAAACTTCAAGCGGAAAACACTTCCAAAGCTTTCGGTGACCGGAAACTAACTCAGCGGTTCGTCGCCAAAGGGCGAGATGGTCAAACCGACATTTGGGGTATCCTTCATTTTCCTAAAGACTTCGACCCCCAAAAAAAGTACCCGGTTGTCGAAAACATCTATGCCGGTCCCCACGACCATCACGTCCCGAAGACTTTTCGTCGACGATATGGTGTTCAGCACGAAATTGCCGATGCGGGGATGATTGTGGTTCAGATCGATGGGATGGGGACCGCTTGGCGATCCAAGGCATTTCATGATGTTTGCTACAAAAATTTACGCGACGCAGGTTTTCCTGATCGGAAAGAATGGATGAAACAGGCTGCCAAAAAATTCCCTCAGATGGATTTGACACGAGTTGGAATCTACGGCGGATCGGCGGGAGGCCAGAATGCGATGGCCGCTTTGCTCTGGCACCACGATTTTTACGATGTTGCCGTCGCCGATTGCGGTTGTCATGACAATCGAATGGATAAAATTTGGTGGAACGAGCAATGGATGGGTTGGCCCGTTGATGACAGCTACGCCGCCAATTCGAATCGTGAGAACGCCCATCTTTTACAGGGCCAGTTAATGTTGACCTTGGGAGAGATGGACGAAAACGTCGACCCGGCCAGTACGATCCAGGTGGTGCATGAACTAATCAAACACGACAAAGACTTCGAGTTTGTATTGATTCCCGGCCGTGGTCACGGCGCCGGAGAAACGGCTTGGGCTCGGAAAAAACGGCTCAACTTTTTTGTGGAGCACCTGATCAAGAATCCTGAATAATAAGGGGTGAGTTAATGTTCGATCCAGTCACGAATGTAAGCCTTGGCAAATTTTAGCTTTTTCTGAACTTGCCATGGCGTGAGATCGGTGGCTTCGCAGATTTCTGCTTCGGTCATGAACCCGAAATAGCGATATTCGAGTACTGCTGCTTCTTCGGGCATTTCGTCAGCCAAGTCACTGATTGCGTCCGACAACACTTCGATGGATTGATTCTGCTGTTCAGCCCAGGCTAAAACGATATCCAGACAAACGACTTTTTGGCCTCCCCGTTTGGCTGAATTTTTGGCTTTGTGATAATCCAAAAGGACGAACCGCATGTTTCTTGCAAAAAGACTAAAATAATGTTGAGTGTCTTGTATTCCCGTTTCTAATTTTGATTTCAGAATTCGACAGAAACTTTCACTTACCAAGTCGGATGGATCTAAAGAGACCGTACCTAGTTTGCCACCTACCATTAAAGTTGCAATATTTCTGATTCGCTTGTACGTCCTTAAAATCAGGAAGTCGAGTGCCCCTGCGTCCCCGGCTCGTATCATTTCAATGAGTCGGTCGAACTCTTCACGATCGGATGCGTCAAGCTTTTCAATTTCTCGAATTTGCATGATTCAAATAACTGCACGAAATAGGACGAGGCCTATTATTATCACCAGAGCCGATGTCCGTTGTCAATTTTAGCAATTCAAAATGCGTGGATGGAAAACACATGTCTCATGAAACGGGAAAGGTAGGTTGGGCCTGAATTGATTCATCGCTGAATCCTGCTTTTTAGCTTGAGAAAATTTCTAACCAGAAAGACTTGTTGGTACGTCCCGCTAGTCAACAGAAAAAGTTGTTGTTTATGTGGTAAAGGAGGAGCGGTGTCGGAATCTTTTCCCGATTCCGTGTGGGTTAGGAGTCCATCGAAGTAAGGAAATGGCGTGGTGCGGTATTTTTTGGGTTGGATGAGTTGCCTGGCATTATCAATCTGCTTTCTGGCTATGCTCAATTTCTGATTGAGAATCTTAAGTGCCAGCTTGTCTGAAGAATGATCGTCAAAAAAATGCCAATAATCTGCAAATTCAATTCTGACTTGGTCATACTGAGCAGGTAATTGAGTGACTCGATATGAGAAATACTTTTTTGCGAAGGTTCGCAAATGGCTTTCGTAGGTCTCCCAAATTCGAAAATGAGAATCGAGTTCTTTGGCAGTCTGGCTCATTCCAGCCGAATCGTTTTGCTCAAATTGAAGCATCCATCTTTGAAACAAGATTTTGTTACATAGGCTCCAATAAGGAGTATACACTGACGCATGTTTGCGAGCATCAGGAAGAAATGATTCTGCTTGCGCCAGCCAATGCTCTGCTGTTGGATAGTCATTTTCAAACATGGCCATAACGGATGCCCATCGTAGGGTTTCACAATAATGGGCAGTCGTACCCGGATCGACTATTTCCCTTGCAACAAACTTTCCCAACCTCAAAGATTCCATCAAATCCTGTTGGGCTAAATTTTTCTCACCCAGAACATACCTGCAACGAGAGTGCCAATAGAGCGACTGCGATAAACAGTACGTAAAATGCGCTCTCCGAGAATCGGGGCATAACTCAAGTACTTTTCGTGATAAATCAATGGATTCCGTAAGGATGGGGTCCATCAAAAGTAACTCCCGTCGACGGTTTAGTTCCATCGCTTTTTTGAGCAGCGAGTTGGCAAGACAGTCGGCAAAGTCAAGGTTTGTCGGTTCCTTCAGCACCAAGTCTCTGATGATTTCCAAGGCCTTCTCATGCTTCTGACAAACAAGATTGCAATGGAAAAGATCAAATTGAAATTGGAGATTGTTGGGGTGTCGAGTTGCCAGTTCGCTGAATTGTTCCAGTGCGTTTTTTGCGGCTACTTCGTCCAACTTAGATTCGACATTCAGTTTGAACCGAACGAGGTTGTACCAAGCGGTCGCCGAAGTTTTCAATAAATCACTATCCAACTCGGTGGTTCCACTTTTTTTGAGTTCCTCAAACGCTTGGGTTATCTGAGTTAAGATGTCAATGCGAACGAGTGACTTGTCCAAATCATCGCGATGGCTGACTTCCAGCTCTACTAAAGCGTCAATCATTTTTCGTAGCTGCAGGTTGGCAACTTTTGCATCCTGCCAAAGTAAAGTCAGCGTGATCGAACCCAATATCAATCCGATCAGAAGAATGGAGCTTAGTACGGCGATGTGAGGATTGGATTTACACCAATACCACGCACGTTTGGTGAGTGGAACGGGAATCGCCTCGATTGGTCTACCTGCTTCCCAACGATCCAAATCTGCTAATAACTCTGGGACACTCTGATACCGATCGACGGGAGCTTTTTCCAAACACTTAAGACAAATAGTCTCGAGGTCTTTGGGAATGTCGGGCTGAAGGGAGCGGGGTGCTTGGGGGGATTCTTTTCGTACTTTATCGATCAGGTCAAATGGATTGGAGCTTTCAAAAGGGGCTTGCGAGGTCAGCAGGAAATACAGCAGGCTACCCAAACCGTAGATGTCGGTCGTCAGGGTGATATCACCGGCGGCTTCATCTGTCTGTTCGGGAGCCATGAATGCTGGCGTCCCGAGTAGACTTCCGCGAGTCGTCAGAGTGTAGTGACTATACCCGTCCTCATCGACGAATTTGGCTGTTCCAAAATCAGTAACCACGGCTAGCGGATTATGAGACTGATCCTCCGTAACGATAATATTGGATGGTTTCAGATCTCGGTGAACAACGAGTTTTTGGTGGGCTGCCGCGATGGCATGACATACATTTCGAAACCAGACAATTTTGGTCGGAAGGTCTGTTTGTGACCCATAGCGAATCTTTTTCCAAAGATCCGTGCCGGCTATGTATGGCATTACAATGTAGGGTGTTCCATCGGAAGAATTTCCAAATTCGATCAGTTTAACGATAGCTGGGTGATCTAATTTAGAAAGCGCTTCCGCCTCACGAAGAAACCGGGCTTGCCCGGCGTCGTCTTGTTTCCAGCCTCGCAAAAGCTTGACAGCGACTTTTTCTGGTTTCGAAGCTGACTTGTCGACTATCGTCTCAGCTAAAAATACGATTCCGCTGGAACCTTCTCCAAGACGTTTGATCAGCCGATATTGTCCAACAAGGGTCTCCAACCATTGGGATTGGTCCGCCGAAATCTCTGCATCGTTCTGCGGCCATTCAAGGTAGTTGGAAAGAGAGTTCTTTTTATGGGCTTGAATCAGTCGTGAAATTTTCTCAATTGCGGGCTTGTCACCAGAGCATCGCTCTTCAAGAAAGGTTGCTCTCTCTTCCTCAGGCAATTCCGAAGCTAATTCAAAGATTTCGAGGATGTCTTTTGAACTTAGGCCCATACAGCAACTCTTCAAGCGTTTGATTCATTCCACTAAGTAGAGCGAGAATTACCGGATGATTCATGAAATTTTTTTGGATCTTAACATGAACTGTTCGGAATTTCTCGCTTTCAGAGATAGGGAGACGGTTGAGAAAGCCATTTGATCGTTCTTGGTTTTGGCCACCGGGGACAGCTTTACTCAACAACTTGTTCTTATTCTCAGGACCATTTGTGTTTGAATTTATAAAAAAACGACTACTCAAAAACCGTAGCTTACGGAGCCTTACCAGCGATCCCCAGTATGAACCATCGCCACTTTACCTTGAGACACTCGAGGATCGGATGATGTTGTCGGGATCGCAAGTGGAGGTTTCTGATCAATTGTTGTTCGATTCAGCCTCTGGCTTGGTTTCATTCGACAGCGATCCGGAGGGTAGTTCGGTCAGCCTGGAGGATTCAATTGTTTATAGCTTGCTTGGAGGGAGAGGCTATTACACCGAGCAGTTTTACCAATTTGACGAAATTGGAGAATTTGTTTCTTACTCGATGCAATTGAGCACTGAAGCATTTGCGGAGTTGTTGATTGAATCTGAAAATGAGAATTTTACCGCTTCTTATACGTTGACCGATCAATTTGGAAATGAACTGGCTTCGGGACAAACTGAATCTGGCGTAGCGTTTTTAATAGTTGAAAGAGCAGTTAAAGATCGAATTCTTCAACTGGATATCCAATCCCGGTCAGAAGTCTTGACTAAAGTGAAAGTGTCGGCACTCAAAAATGCTGGATTTGACCAGGTCACACTCGACTCAAATTCTCCCTCATCATATGCCCAGCCCCAAATTTTAGACTCGTACTCGTTACCTGTCGGATTCGGGAATGAATCACTGTTATTATTTGGCCAGCATATTCATCAAGATGGGAACACCTATGAATTCGAGCTAACTGAAGGCGTTGCCTCAGATATATTATTTGCTCCCGAATTGAATTCGGTTGGGTTTGGCAGCTCTATCGAGCTTGAATTGTATGATCCTAATGGCGACCGAGTCGTAAAAATAATCAACGGTGGATCTCTTGGAAGATTTAGTTCCAAGATTGATACTGGAACGAGAACCAATGATGGTTCTGCTGTTGCCGATTCTGAATGGCGGATCAATGATTTTGTGCCTAGGCAATCTGGTAAATACAAACTCAAGGTTACGGCGACCCGTTTCAGCCCTTTTGGAGGTTCAAATGTGGCCCGAACCCTCGATTACGCCGTCTTAATTTCTCGCGGCGCTGCCATCGAATCAGGTGCAAACACAGGTACCCAACCAACCCCACGCAGCCTTGATGTGATTAAGTCAGCGGTTGGGGCAGTATCTGCACAGGGGGTAAATCGGTATTTTGGATTTGATTCCAATCGAAATGCAATCGTCGAATTAGACTTCAATTCTGGGGAATTTGTCCGCGTTTTCGCGGTCTTGCCGGCCTCGGAAAATAAGGCCTCTGGCCTTGCCTTGGCAAATTCAAAATTAATTTTAGGCCTAGGTGATAAAGTCTTCGAATTTGAGACCTTAACTGGGGAATTGGTCAGAGAGTTAAGTCTTGCGGGTGCGGAAATTTCATCCTTGGCGTTTTTCAAAGACGAGATTTTCGTATTGGACAGTAACTCAGGAAACGAGATTATCGTTTTGGACTATCAGACTGGCGAAGTGAATCGAAGGCTCGTTCTTGATACGATTGAGAACTCTAAGCTTGGTGATCCATTGGCGATCGTTGCAGACACAAGCCGTTTTGGTGTTGTTTTTGAAACTAATGATTCGCCTCGAAAAAGCTTTGCAACGGTTGATCAAGCTACGGATAAAATCGATACGCTGTGGGATTTAAACTACGAGTCAGGAGACGAGATTTATAGTGCCACTCTCGCGAATAGTCGGCTTATCATTCATGGAACTTCTCGCGGTTTTCGCGATGTCACCTCTTGGGAACTTGCTTCTGGCCCTAATTTTGTCGCAGACGGGGTTTTCGTCGCCCAGCGTGAAGAAAGCGGACCAATCTACGATTCCATTTCTTCGATTGCTGCTACCGATAATGGGGCAGACTCTTATTCCTTTACAGCCACAACAGGAGAGACCATCGGAGTTCAAGTTGACACCAGCTCAAACGATGATCCTGCCTTTGTCTTGGGTGTCGAGATACTCACGCCTGACTTGACACGTATCGAATTGGTCGAAATTGGTGTGGTCGACTCGCCAACGACAATAGAGTATCTGGCTAATCAGTCAGGGAAATATATTGTACGACTTTTTGCAATCAACGGACCAGGAAATTACTCGGTAAGTGTTGTAGGAAGCACGCCAACTCTCAACGAAGTTTCCGTGATTGAAAACTCTGCGGTTCCGCGATTTCGCGACAGTACGATTACGATTGGGTTTTCAGAATCGTTGAATCTGAGCTCATTCGATCGTTTCGACGTTTTGTTGAATGGTTTGCCTGCTCAAGAATTATCGACCACCGCCACTAACGGAGATCGCTTTCGTTTCGATTTTTCAAATGTACTTGTTGATGACGGTGAATACGAATTGTCAATTGCAGGTAACGCATTCAATGGTCTTTCGGGTAGCCAAAACGCGGTCTACAGAACCTCAGTTACTTACGACACGATCGGTCCGCGAGTCGAAAATACTTCGATTCCAAATGTCCTGACGGGGCCACTCACAAATTTCACTGTTGATTTTAACGAAGATATTAATCCCGACTCAATCGAAAGCTCCTTTGCCATCTATGTTCGCGGGCCAGCTGGAAACGTTCAGCCATTGCAAAAAACGGTGATTGGCAACAGAGTTGAAATTGTGATGGATGAAACTTCTGTTGCACAGCCCGGGCAATATCGCTTGATAGTCGATGATATAGTTGAAGATCTGGTCCGCAACCGTATGGACCAAAATCAGGATGGGCAACCATTCGACGGCTACGAGTTTCTTTTTCAAATCGAAAACCCTGAGTTAGAAAGTTCGCAACTAGTTGCCCCAAGTCAAGTAACGACAGGGCAGGAATTTCGATTAGATTGGGTGGATACCAATGCGGGCGTCATTCCAACAGGGCGGTCATGGACGGATTCGATTTACCTATCAGAGGACACAATACTTCAGGAAAATGATTTGCTTTTAAGCACAAGACTTGTTCCCGAAACGGCTGCAGGAAGTCAACGAGAGGTCTTTTCAATTATTTCTTTACCAGATGTTCCCACTGGCGATTATTACTTCTTAATCGCTACTGATTCAAATGATGAAGTACTCGAAATCGATGAGTCCAATAATCTGATTTCAAGTGGACTCGTATCCGTTTTTCAAGCTGAACCCACAATCGAAGTATCGCTTGCACAAGAAAGTGATACGGGAATTTCCAATGACGATGGGTTGACTAACGTTGCGTCCCCTACTCTAAGTGTCACCATTAATAGGTCTGGCGATATTGGAATTGATATTAACCAAGACGGAGACCCTGAAGTCGTTTTGCTTGGGCAACCTGCCGGCACCTACCAGTTGACCGCACCGGAACTTCCAGACGGCCTAAACGTAGTGACAGCCTTGTTTGTCCCCGAGGTCGGTAATCCTATACAGCAAGAGATCACCATCACGATTGATACAGAGCGACCCAGGTTTACGCCGATAACCAAAGAGCTGAATGCACCCCTTTCGGAAATCGAGTTTGTTTTTTCTGAAACGATTGATCCTTCCTTTAGCGAGAGTTTCGCTGTTGAAATTTACCCGCCAGATCGAAGTATTCTCTATCCGTTCGTATCGTTAGAAGGCAAAAAGGTGGTGGCTGATGTCAATCTAGTTGAGGAGGGTTTTCACTTTGTGTTTTTGTCGGGAGAAATCCGGGACCTCGCTGGCAACCTGGTCATGCCAGAAATTATTGACGATACATTCGTTGATGTGTTTGACGAATTAGTCATTATTCAGGACGAATTTACAATCATCGGTGATCTCGTTCCGCCAGTGTTAGTCAGTGCGAATCCCTTCGAATTGACCAATTCGGACGTAGATACTTTGACATTCAATTTTGACGAGCCCATTGTCACGGACGGATTGTCATTCAGCATTACGGATCCGAATGGACAACTGGTTGACTTAAGCTCCACTCAAACGGAAGCGGTTGGGAATACTCTTGAAATCACTTTTGCCCCCTTGTCGGCTGAAGGTAGCTATACGGTAAATCTTGCCAATGTTTCGGATCGATTTGGTAACAGGTTGGTGACACCATTCGAGGATCAATTCACGATCGATCAGACCGGGCCGTCGATTCTTGAATCGCGAGTCGATCCTGACGAATCGCGTGGGCCAGCCTATTTCGATCTGGTTTTTGATTCATTGCCGTCGGCATTCAACTACCAAGACATCGTTCTGACTTCGCCAAACAGCCAAAGGTTTGTCGACTTTGTGGCTCCCACCTACCTAGGTGATAACACCTATCGCCTTTCCATCTTCTTCGATCTCAACAGCTATGAAAATGGTGAGTATACCGTAACCATCGCCCCAGATGTGGTGTACGACGGAGCTCAGAACCCCTTGGAAAATGGACCCTACGAATTTGCTTTCGCCGTTTCATTGCCGGATTTTACTCTTGTTGACCAAGACTCGATTGTTTCGCCCCAGTCCGCTTTCTTTGGGCAGTCTTTTTCGTTGGAGTGGACCATCGATAACTTGGGAACATCCACCAATTTTGCCTCATGGACCGATCGAGTTTATCTATCCAGTGACGATGTTCTTGATGAAAACGACATCTTGGTCAGTTCTGTTAGCAGCACCAGCACGGTCGAGCCAAATGGGGAGCTGACCATTTCCGTTACCGATTCGATTCCGTTGACGAACGAAAGTATCGATGGGGATTACTTTCTAATTGTCTCAATTGACGACGACGATGAACTGGATGAATCGGATGAAGACAACAACCGGGTCTCGGTACCGATCAATTTGTCGGTACCGCTATTGCCGGATCTTGTTGTGCAAACCAGTTCGATTTCAGCTCCAGCGATGCTGACTCCCGGAACGAGTTTTACTTTGGATTGGACCGTTGAAAATGTTGGCAATGCGGCGACGGAGGGTGGATGGGTAGAGAGGATATACATCTGCCCGGACGGAACGGGAGAAAATTGTCAGTTGCTGGGATCCGTAATTCAATCCGAGGATTTGACCAATGACGGCGGTCCGCTTGCAAGGAGTGTCGAATTGGATCTGCCACTGTTCGGATTCTCAGGAGATGTCTTTTTCCTGATTGAAATGGATGCCTTGAATGAACAAGTCGAATCAGGCGAGTCCAATCAGTTTGTCAGCCAGAACAGCACGTTCATTCAGCCATTGCTTACGCTTGATTCCACCCCAGAAGTTCTCACCGAGGGCGATCCATCACGTACCGTCGTACTCACGCGAAACGGGGATCTTTCCCAACCACTTAATGTCACCCTGCAGACGGATAATCCAAGATTGGATTTGCCAACCGAGGTTACTATCCCAACCGGCCAGTACTCAATTCGTTTTGATGTCGAATTGATCGATGACCAGGTCGTCGATGGTGAGCAATTGATAACGATTACGGCGTCGGCGGAAGGGTTCAATAACGAGTTCCTTTATCTCAACACGAAAGACAACGACTTTCCAGTCCTGTCACTGAATGCCGCGACAACAGAACTGGAGGAGTCGGAGGCTATCGAAATCACGGTCGAGAGAAATCTCGTTTCTGATCAACCCGTTTCCATTCAGCTGTCGACTAACTCGGATCAAATTCAATTCCCGGCGTTTATTACGATCGAATCGGGAGAAACTACTGCAACATTTAATGTCACCGTTCTGGAGGATACTCTGATTGAGTTGTTCCAATCGGTCGAAATTGTGGCATCTTCTCCCGGGCTGGTGGCAGGCACGATTGAACTTGCGATCGGACAAAGCGATGTACCTGCCGTTGAATTGGTGTTTCCATCTTTGGAAGTTCCCGAGAACGCCGATCGTTCGTTGCTGACGGGGGTGGTCACTTTGGATCGGCCGTTTGATCAGGACGTTCTTGTTGAGCTTTCCAGCAGTAGTAGTCAGTTAAGTGTGCCGTCTCGAGTAACTGTGCTTGCCGGAGAGACCGCGGTTGAGTTTCCATTCGTTGTTGCTGACGACCAAGAGTTGAATGGATCGCGAAACGTTGATGTTTTTGCTCAAGTCATTGCTTCTGATAGTACCACCCGACTAGACGACGCAGCGGATTCCAAGACGTTGACGATTCTGGATGACGAAAGTCCCTCTTTGTCGATCGAACTGGAAAACCGTGTCCTAAGAGAAGGTCAGTCGACGATCGCGACTCTGCGTCGTAACACCGACGTGACGGTTCCGTTGGAAGTTCATCTTGCGACGGATTTAGGTGCTGAAATTCAATTTGAGTCTACCGCGACATTTGGTGTGGGTGAGTCGGAGATTGAAATTGTTTTGACGGGGATTGAAGACGGGGTGATTGACGGCGACAACTTGGTCAGCCTAACCGTTTCCGCTGAAGGATTTTCAAGTGGTGTCACGACGTTAACCGTGACAGATACCAATCGTGCTGACCTTGATATTACCCAAATCTCAGCTCCGCTAAACGGCACTACGGGCCAGTCAGTTGAGGTTAACTGGACGGTGACTAACAATGGGCTTGAGTCGGCGACAGGCTCGTGGTTGGATCGAGTCTTCCTTTCAAGCGACGCTTTGTTTGGAGACGATCTGTTAATCGGGCAAGTTGGTTATGACGGTGCTTTACCCATTGGAAACTCTTACGACCGTACCCTCCAAGTGGACTTGCCGTTTTCATCAGGAGAGTATTTCTTCTTTGTGCAAACCGATGCGGGAATCTCTCTGGTCGAGACGGTTGAACCGAATAACTTGGCAAGTTCAGGTGTCTCGGTTGAGGCAGCCTATACGGCAACCGTTTCAACGGCGATTGAAATCGCTCCGGCCGGCACAAGCGTGTTGTTGACCGGTTCCGCAAGTCGCCCAGATGGAAGCCCAGCCGCATTCGAGCAAGTGGACGTACACATCAACGTGCGTGGGACACGGAGAGTTCTGACAGCGACAACGGACATCAATGGAGACTACGAAGTTACGTTTACACCACTTCCCGGCGAAGGGGGAGCGTATACAGTTGGAGCGGTGCACCCGGGAGAAGAGGTTGCACTTGAACAAGACAGCTTCATGTTGGTCGGGATTCAGGCAGAGCCGTCAGATAACTCAATTCGAGTCATCGAAGCAGGGGACGCCGTCAGTCAAACATTGACGGTTAGAAATTTGGCGGACGTCGAACTGACGGAACTGAATGTCGAGTTGTTGAATGGGCCTTCAAACCTTGAAATCGAATTTTCGGTTCTCAATGATGCGACAACCATCGGCGAATTGGGCACGGTCACGATCGAGTATTCCGTTCAGGCAATTGATGCGTCAACTACCGATACTGAATTTCAATTTCGAATCTCAACCGCCGAAGCACCCTCGATAGAGGTGGATGTTGCGGTTGAGGTGATTGGCCTCACGCCAATTCTCACTACCAACGTTTCGCAATTGACGATGGGGGCCGTTATTGGGGACGTACGATATTACGAATTCGAGATTGAGAACAGCGGTGGTGCGGAGTCTGGCGATATCCAGGTTTTTGTTCCGAATGTTCAGTGGTTTCAACTGGTATCAACGGAAACGATCGAATCGCTTGGCCCAAGTGAAAGAACAACGGTCGTCGTTCGTTTGACACCGCCTGACGATCTTCAGCCGCAAAGTTTTACGGGAACCATCGAAGCGTACTCTTCGGAAACATTGATCCGTCTTCCGATTACGGTAAATGTTGTCTCTGATGCGATCACCACGTTGACTGTTTCGGTGGAAGATGAATACACCTACTTTGCCGAGGGCACACCGCCGCTTGCTGAGGCAACCGTCACGATCACCAACGCGGTCACTGGCGAAGAATTTCAGCCGTTGGTGACTGACCAAAGTGGAATCATTTCATTCGAAGAAATCCCAGAAGGAATCTATGACGTTGTTGTAACAGCAGAGAGGCATAACACGTATCGAAACACAATTCGAATTAACGCTGGTGAAGAAAACTCCATCACTGCATTCTTGCCAAGGCAGACGGTCGAATACAACTGGACGGTGACACCGACGGAAATAGAAGATCGAACTGAGATTACGTTGGAAACTACGTTTGAGACAAACGTGCCCGTGCCAGTGGTTACGATTACTCCGGGAGTTATTAATTTTGAAGAATTAAATTGGGTGAACGGTGAGGCGCTGATCGAGTTTGAGATTACAAATCACGGGTTGATTGCAACAGATGATGTAGTATTGGATCTGCCAGTTCATTCCCTTTACTCTTTTGAAACTGTGACAAGTCAACTCGGAACTGTCGCGGCAAAAGCTACGTTAGTTGTACCGGTCTCAATAAAGAAACTACAGGAAAATGCTGGGAAGCCAGTCTTTCGTTCTACAAACGCAGGTGTTACTGGTGGGATAAATCCCGATGGAGGGGTTTGGGGGCAGGCACCAATAAATATAAATGTCAAGGGAACGGACCAATTGCTCGGTTACCAGAGGTTTACAATAAAAAAAATAGACAAGCCAATATTGGTTGAAAATGTTGGCAAGCTTCACTGGTCAGTCGGAGCAAGAGGTGAAGTTGTATTGCCAACGAATATTGAACTTGCTGAGGGTTGCAATCTTGAATGGGTTCAAATCATTACTCATGACGATGAGTCACCAGGGTATTTTGGTTCTCCACTGTCAACTCCGCACGTCGACAAGCCGTCTTTAGGTTATAGCGATAGAAGTCGGGATGATGACCAACCGTTTGTCGATCCGCCCTCGGAAACGGGGAAGTACCCTGAAATGTCCGACGGCCCAACGCCTCCAAATAAGAAGATTGGGAACAGACTTGAGTTTGAATCTTATCTTGTCCTGACTGGTGATTGCGTTGGGGCAGGGAAATTTCTCCCGATAGCGGGATTCGAGTGGGGGATGAAGAAGATTCCATTCGTACCTACTGATGATCCCCGATTCGTGGGAGACGTGGAGGTCACTAAATTCGCACCGATCGACGTGAGCGAAGCCAAAAGAGAAGCAATTGAAACTGGCCTTACCAATGGAATGTTTGAAGGTTGGTCCCTTGCTCCGGCAGACTTCGATTGGTCAGGCTGCCTAATACCTGAGGCCGTCGATGATTTGTTCGTCATTTGTGAAGGAGAATCCCTGGACGGAGACGTAACTAGTTTTAACGGATTCGGTTTCGATAGTTTAATATGCCCTGAAGTTGAAATGATTTCTTCGCCTGGTAATGCGAGAGAATTTGAGTGGTTTGGCGACGGTCGTTTCCGATACGTACCACGAGATGGGTTTAGCGGAACAGATTCGTTTACATATTTGGTTTCTAATGGCAAGGGTGAGTTCGATACAGCAGAAGTAACGATTGTGGTCGAACCATGTTATCTGGCTGGAGCTTTAACCAATACCTACTTTTGCGGCACGGAAGTCCTACAAAGAAATCCAATTACGTTTATCGTTTGTCCGGAAGGCTGCCGAACAGTACCCGCTGAAGTAAGTGGAGGACGAACTACAACAATAAGCCAACCTGGCCCCGCTCGTGGCACTTTAACTTCGAATTCAGCAGTTCCCGGGTCGCAGGTTCAGGTTCAATGTGTCATTCCCTCGACGCTGGGGCCAACAGAATCGACTACAACTAGGTCATCGGCAATGGACTTTCGAAGCACAAGCCTTGACGATGGTGTTTGTGCCCAGGTTCAACTCCAACTCTCCCAGAGCGCTGTCCAAACGCGTGAAGCATTTGATGCCAATCTTGAAATCTCTAACCTGACCGAAGGAGAGTTGTCAGATCTTGGTGTCGAGATTATCGTGACCAATTCAGGTGGCGAAGATGTTACCGATCTTTTTGGTATCGCTCCTCCTGAACTTGATGGACTTTCGGCTGTAGATGGTAGTGGTACGCTTAGAGCAAATTCGACCGGTAGTTCCAGTTGGCTAATTCTGCCCAGCTCGGAAGCGGCTCCAGATACGGTCACAGAGTATTTCGTCAGCGGGACGCTAAAATATACAGAGGATGGAATTGAAGTAATTGCACCGCTTTCTGAAGTCGCAATTATGGTCTACCCTCAAGCCGAACTCTCTCTCGACTACTTCCTTCAGCGTGATGTGATCAGCGATGATCCGTTTACGTCTGAAATCGAAGAGGCCCAGCCGTTTACACTTGGCGTACTGGTGCAAAACGATGGTGGCGGTGCGGCGAACAATCTGCGTATTGAATCAGCCCAGCCTCGAATTGTTGAAAATGAAAAAGGCTTGCTTGTTGACTTTGAAATTATCGGCACAAGCGTCAACGGCGAAGATGCTCAGCGTTCTTTGACGGCCAACATTGGGACGATTGACCCAGGTGCGACGGCCGTTGCTCAATGGCAAATGGAATCCACGCTTCAAGGACTGTTCGTTGACTATAACGCGACTTTTGAACACGTATCGCCGTTTGGTGACAACCGATTCAGCTTGATTAAATCCGTTGAAATTCACGAACTGATTCGAACCGTAGATGCGGAAGTAGTGGACGGCGATACGCTGACGGACTTCCTGGTAAATGATCTTCCCGATCCAAACGATTTACCCGATACGCTTTATTTCTCGGATGGCTCGATCGCTGATGTTGGTCTCGGCCAAAACGTGATTGTTGATGCCAATCCAACATTAAGTGATCTCGTGGTCAATGTCACTGCCGAAATGACCGAAGGTTGGTCTTACCTTCGCATGGACGACCCAAGCTTTGGCGAATTTACGCTGGTATCTGTTCAAAGATCGGATGGTACGTTCGTCGATTCAGATAACTTCTGGCAGACCGATCGGACCTTCATCGGTCAGGGGCAACGACCGATTCTTGAGGACAATATTCACCTCCTCGATTTTGAGAGCACCGGTGCTTATACGTTCACTTTTTCCAATGGTGATTTAGCCGGTCCGTCTGTTGTCGAGATTTCTGGCGTTACTCCGAATCCTACGTCGGAGACGATTGACTCACTTACCGTCCAGTTCGACGAAAGACTGAATGACGCAAGCTTTGATCCAGTGGATCTTACGTTGTTTAAAAACGGGGCAGCTGTTGCACTTTCCGGAATCTCGATTTCCTACTTGTCTGACTCGATTTATCAGATCGAAGGCTTGGGAACCTTCACAGCCGACGATGCCGTTTATGAGATTGTCATTGATACAACCGAGTTGACGGACCAGGTCGGAAATGAGGGGCTTGGGCCGCACTCATTCCGATGGGTAAAGGGAGAGACCCTACCGACGATTCTCTCGCTTTCGGCACCAAACGGATTGATCACATCAGCCACCGACTCCATCGATATCGAATTTTCCAAACCAATCAATGGATCAACGCTTTCAGTCGAAGATTTTTCACTTACCCGAGATGGTGAAGAATTGATCGATGCCGATGTTACCATTTCACAAATTAACGACACGACTTACCGACTTGGAAACCTGGCTCGAATCACAGGTTCAGACGGGAGCTATGAGTTCTTCATCAGCGCAACCGGAATCGAAGACTTGGTGGCCAATGTTGGAATAGGCGATTCAATCGCTCTTTGGACGGTAGATCAAACAGCCCCCGTTATTGTGGATGTGATCGCTCCCGCGACCAACCCTCGCAACACCGTAGTTCAACAAATCGACGTCGAATTCAGCGAACCTATAGATATTTCCAGTTTTGATATAGCCGATCTGACCCTGACCCGAGATGGTCAAGTAGAAAATCTGATTTCAGGGGACGACCGGGTGGAAATCATCGATCGCGGAGACAATCGCTATCGAATTCGCGGTATTAGCTGGGTGCAAGGCTTCACTGCGGATCCACAGGTTGCTGACTTTACGCTGACTGTCGATGGAGCTGGAATCCAAGATCTTGCAGGCAATTCCGGTATCGGCACTGACGCAACGACCTGGACGATCGACCTCGACGCTCCAGGCACCCCATCCAACCTTCGATTGCTGCAAGATGGTGAGGAACTCATCAGTGGTCGTGCGAACGGCCTTAACGCAATGCTCGTTGGTGAGTTATCTGAGACCGGACTGACTCTTGTCGTTGAGGACTCTGTCACGGGAACCGAACTGGCACGGGAATTCAATTCTGACATAAATTTCGAAATCCCAATCGAGTTCGCGTCACTTGGAAGACAATCGCTAACCGCGAAACTTATCGATTTGGCCGGCAATACAACAGATTTTGTAATTGGCCATTTCTTTGTTGAATCATATCCAGTTACTATTGAGTCTGTGAGTGGAATCCCAGCTGAGTTTACATCGAATTCCGTCGACTCATTGACGATTCAGTTTACATCTCCAATCAATGCGAAAACGTTGACTCGCGATTCATTGTCGTTGACTCGAAATAGCGGTACGAACCGGATCAATGAAGACGTTTCTATTCGACCCTTGGGGGGAGATGGTCTCCAATTTGCGATTGAGGGGCTTGCTGGAATTACGTCAGACGAAGGCTTCTATCAAATTCAAATCGACCTGACGAACATTGAATCTGAAACGGGGGAAGCTGGATTCGGTTCCTACACAAACTCATGGACACTGGATTCGACAAGTCCCACCAGCTTTGTTCGCGCGTTGGCACCGAATCAAGATCAACCAAGTTTCATTTTGAACATTTCCGGTGATGACCCGGGTACTTCTGATGGCGTCAAGAGCTCCGATGTCGAAAGCTACGATGTTTTTGTTTCAACGGATGGCGATTCGTTTGAGCTACTTCAATCGACCGATTCAAATTTCATCGAATTCAACGGCGACGCTGGGCAGAAGTACTACTTCTACAGTTTGGCGAAAGATAACGCAGGCAACGTTGAGGCATCAAAAACACTTGCAGATGCACAAACCGATACGCCATCCGTCATCATTTTTAGTGATTCAGAAGAACTAACGACCAATGAAGACGGATCGCGGGATACGTTCGGCGTTACGTTGGGGTACGCCCCGCAAGCGAATGTCGAAATTGACGTTGCATCTCTCGATGAAACGGAAGGAACCGTATCAGCCAATCAAATCATTTTCACTCCCGAAAATTGGGACACTGAGCAGTTTATCGACGTTAACGGACAAGATGACGAGGAACTCGACGGTGATACAAAGTTTGAAATCGCTTTAGATTCCAGGTCAGATGACGGCGATTTTGATGGTATCGCTTTTGAAAACTTGAATGTAGTCAACTTGGACAATGAGGTTGAAGAGTCTTTGAAACCACTTTTCAACGCAGGTGGAAATCCAGAGGAAGGCAGTCCTTTGACTTTCACGGCCAACTTGGATGACTTCAAAGGAAACCCGGACGACGTTCAGTTCTCGTGGGAGTTCGGTGATGGTTCGACAGGTACCGGTCAGAGTGTTAGTCACACGTTTGTCGACAATGGTTCTTATGACGTATCGTTGACGGTGCTATACGATGGTCAAAGTGCATCGGCTACGGAAACGATCGAAATCGCAAACGTTGCCCCATTCGGTTTGAATCTTGAAACGAATGCTGAGGCTTCTTCCGCCCCCAGTCTCGTCACGCTAGTGGGAGCATTTGATGAAATGGGGACCCATGACACCCACACGGCGGAGATCAATTGGGGGGATGGAGTCACCGAAACGGTTACCTTGGAAAATTTAGAGTTCTCCATTCAGCATCAGTATGAAGCGATCGGGAATTACGCTGTTTCGGTGACCGTGTTGGACAATGACGGGGGGAGTACTTCCGGGTCAATCAACGTTTTTGTCGCAGGAACGGGAATCATTGACCGCGTTCTTTATTACGTGGGCTCCGACTCGGACGATGACATTCGTGTTTCGGTTCGCCGAAACCAGTTGCAGATTCGAAGTCGAAGTGCAGAGACACTTTCTTATTCGCTGGACGAGCTCGACGGAATGAAAGTCATGCTTGGGAACGGCGATGATCGCATACGTGTGGATAGAAGACTCAGCAAGACAATTGAGATCGATGCAGGTGACGGGAACAACTATGTTGATGCACGCTTGAGATCTGCGGCTGTATCGGTAGTGACAGGTGACGGAAATGATGTTGTCTACACTGGCCGCGGCAACGATGTTGTCGAAACGGGTGGCGGAGACGATCGGATTCGGACAGATCGAGGTGATGACCGCGTCATTGCAGGTAGTGGTAACGATGAGGTTTCTACTGGCCGCGGCAATGACTTTGTCGATGCGGGTTCAGGCAACGATTTTGTGCGAACGGACCGTGGGGATGATATCGTCTTTGGAGGGCTTGGAGACGACTATATTCGTACGGACCGAGGGAACGATATCGCTGTTGGAGGAGCCGGCAATGACTGGATTCGAGCTGATCGGGGAAGGAATCTGTACATCGGTGGTACAGGACAGGACAGTATCGGACGAAGAATTAGTGACACGATTCTAGTTGCGGGTACCACCAGCTATGATTCCGATTTGTCATCGCTGAACGCGATTCGGTCTGAGTGGTCTAGTGATCGAGATGTGGGATTGCGAAGGGCGAATGTTATTTCTGGATCGGGTCCCTTCTTGACGTCCCAAATCAACTTGATCGAGGGCGAAAGAGTTTTTGACGATAACGTTTCCGATTTTATCTTTCGTGGGTTCGGTGGCCAATCGTTGCTGTTTGTGTCAAACGGCCTGAATGCAGATCTCTATTCTAGGTTCGCCGATCATGAACTTAGAATTCTCTAAAAAATGGACTCTGGGATTTCTTTCCAAGGTCCATGTTTATGATTTTGAGTAAAGTCACAGCGAGCGTCAAATTAAAGATCCTGAAAAAGAGTTTTGAATCGACTCGAAAGTTCATAGATTTCGAGTCGATTACCATGTTTTAGAACAGATTAACCGAGGTGATCGTGAAGGCGGTCGACGGCCAACATCAGCTGTCGCCATTGGTGGAAAATTTCTTCGGTTTCCAGTTCACCCGCGTCATCGCGTCCCAATCCTCGCTGGCTGACTCTGATGGTTTCGTCAAACTGAGCTAGTCCGTCCAGCATCGCTTCGTAAGGGATCGCCTGAGGTGCTTCTTCTTTCATGGCCTGTTCGGAAACGGGCAAGTCAAAAGGATCGAAGTCGGATTCCACTTTCTCAAGATTACTTTCATAGTCACAGATCTTGTTATCCATGATTCGGTGCATGGCCCAAAGTGCTGCTCCTTCGACGTCGCAGGCACCAACAATGAATGAAACGCGACCAGATTGAATGTAATACTTCGCCATTTGAGTCTCCTAAAGTGTGGGAGGATGAGTAAGAACTTAGTCTTCCTCTGCACTTTTGTTATCGCGGTTGCCCGGACACGTTGGGTCGGGCAGGTCGGATTTTGATGATTTGGAAAGCGAGTCCGATCCTTGTTTTCGCCGGATAACGCGGAGCCACTCCGTTAGTGTCGCGTTGATACCTAAACATAGCACCTGCATGCAAGCATCACGCTTTTCCCTTGCTGATTGCTTGCAATCGCGATACCGTGACGTCCGATTTTGATAGCTGTATTACCTGAAGAAACAGGTAAAAGTTCGATCAATTTTTAGTCTCAGGCCAAAAAACTGATACAGTTTCACAGGCGATTGGATCGTTAGGTTTCGCTTGCCAGAAAACTAAAAATCTTTGTAATGAAAAATTAGACAGGCCAGCGAAAGCAGAAACGCCATGAATCCAAGCCCGCTCCATAAAGGTGCAAATGGATCTGCTTTTTTGGGGGAAAGCGTCAGATCGATTTCGGATTCGCCGTCTTCATCATTGGACGTCGATAGGTGCGTCACGACCCTGTAAAATTCACCCGGCTTGGGACACAAATTGTAAAACGGTTTGACTCCCCACCGAAAAGCTGATTCTACGATCCCACCAAATGGAGACGCGGTTTTCTGTTCTTTAAGGTTGTTGTCAAGCGAGTAGCTTGTTACCCGATCGGTTCGATCTGCCACCAATAATTCATTGTTATCCCCAAAACTGAACGCCGAAATTGAGCCTTGTCCTGTGACTGCAGGTTGGGTTAGGACGTCTCGATTTTTTGTATCCAGCATCCAGAGTGTTTGATTACTGTAACGCAGCCCAAACCAGCGACCGTCGCGGGAACCTTTTACGGTTTCAATTCCAAATCCGGTTTCGGGACGATAGCCAATCTGTTCTTCCAGCGTTTCTGCGTCGAGCAAAATGACTTGTCCATTGCCGACAACCACCACAATGGAATCTCCCTGATAGGCCAGTCGACAATTCATGCGTCCTTCGACACCGGTGTCGATTTCGACCGAACGATTCTGAGAGTATTTTCCATTCTTTTTGCTGTAAACGATGATGCGATGTTTCCCTTCGCGATAATTGAAAATGGCGATCTCTTGATTGGAATAGTTGTAATCAACGCTGGTGCTCGATGTGACGCTCACAGATTGGGTCGGCCCGAGTTTGACAAATCGCTGTTCTACATTTTTGACTTTTTCCATTTTCTGTTCATTCGAATTTTCTTCTTTGGAGGAAGTCGGCTCGTCTGAATTTTCGTTTTTGCGTTTTAAGTCTGATGGATCGCGACTTTGGGGTACTTTGGGGGCGGGATCGACGTTGGGGATTTCGGAGTAAGGGATTTCGGCAAAACGACCTGCAGAGTTAACCACCAAAAGTCCTGTTTTGGTTCCAAACATCGCCATTGAGTCTCGAGGAAATTTTCCGACGCGGTTCAGTTCCATCGTGTCGTAACTGCCTACGTAGAAATTCTGGTAATCCATCGAAAGAGGATTCACTGGGCGGGGCAACCAGTTGGCGGTATAAACCCGATTGGTGGAAGGGTCAAAAACGGGTTGAAGTCGAACTGGTTCATCCATCAGCTTGGCAAACCACATGGTTGTATTAAGGGCCATGTTCTCTTGCGGTGACTGGGATCCGCTGGATCGCACTACCCACGATTCTTCCGAGTCGTCCCAGCTACTGACTTGGCCAATCCCGTTGATGGAGACAAGCTGATCGCCTATCGGTGTGATCGAAATAATATTCTTGTTGGTCATGTAGGTGTTCAAGAATCCGTGGGTTGTTCCCATGACAAAGCAGAACGCCCAAAACAGGATCGTGACGATGATTGCCATGATGGAACTTCGGTAGGAAAGGCCAACTAGAGCCGAAACGGAATAGTAAATCGCAAAGACGAGAATATACAGCGGGATTCCCCAGAGCAGACCTTTGTCCCAAATCCCTAACGCCAATCCAATCCAAAGCCATGTCCCAATAAATAAATAAACGGAACAGAGCGCGATAAACGTGCAGCCTCCGAAAAACTTGGCAAGGTAAAGCGCCCATCGCGAAACAGGCTTGCTTAACAGCAGATTCAATGAGCCCGGGTTGAATGTTTCTGGGATAATGTTGGCCGTCACCAGGATGGCAACAGCGAGTCCGATCGACAAAATGAACTTGTCAAAAACATAGGGCAAGATCGTTCCCATATTGGATTTCAATTGAGTCGGAGTCAGGACCGCCGAGATGTCATCCCATTTCCAAACTCCGTAATAGAAATCCAACGCTGTGGGGCTTCCGGTAAGAATCGTCGATGGAAACGCAGCGCAAATCAGCAGCCGATTGAGTCGTCTCAAGCGTTCCTCGGAAAGATTATCAACGCCCTCTTCAAGCAGTGCTTCAATTTCAGCGCTGAATAATTTATTTTTCCAGTCTTCTTCCCGATAGAAGTTTTTATCTTCAATAATCTTATTGAAGTCATTGATCATTTGAACAGCGACACCGAATCGCCTTCCTCCTCCTGGTCGCCTGCGTGAGCGGTCTTCTTCGGGGTTTTGTAGTTGTTTGTAAATCTCTTCAGCACGATCTTGAGTTTTTTCAGGAAGTAAATCGAAAATGCGCTTCACTTCAGGACGATTTTCTTTCCTTTCTATCAATTGGGTTACCAAAGTGATCGGATTTCGAACATCGTCGCCATACTGAAGTTTCCAATCGAGTACTTCGCGAGCGTGGAAAGGTGCGATGACCAGTAAAAGAATCGTGATCAGCCCCAAGAGGACGTAGAGAACCCTCGATGCCAAAGCCGCACGAAAAGAGTCTTTGATGATTGCGAAATAGGGTCGCATAAAAACGAAATCCTTCAGTTTTTGGATGATTGTTCGTCAACGATCTGAAGAAAGGCATCTTCCAATGAGATACGTTTAGGTTCGAGCGAAATCAAACTAATTTTTTCTTCTCTCAATCGGTCGATCAATTCGTCAACGTCCGATTGGTTCTCAATTTCCATCGAAACCTGAAATTGTTTTCCCTGTTTCCCAAGGACTTCAAACGTGAACCCTTCGAAACAACGATGGGTCGCTTCGGGGTCACCTTCGACAACCAAGCTGACGGAATTTCCACCGCCGGTATGTTGCTGGATGAAGGCACCGATTTCGTTGACCGCTCCGCAGTACCGTAAGTTGCCTTTGTCGAGTATCGCGACCCTTTGACAGACCATTTCGACCTCTTGTAGCAGATGGCTATTGAGAAAAACCGTGACACCGTTTTTTTGAAGTTGGCGAATAATCTCTCGCATTTCTGCTCGAGCCCGCGGGTCCAAACCGTCCGTTGGTTCATCCATCACGACCAGTTTCGGATCGTGTAATAACGCTTGAGCCAAGCCGAGCCGCTGCAACATCCCTTTCGAATATTTGCTTACCCTGTCTTTTGCGCGGTTGGCGAGCCCAACGAGTTCCAGCAGTTCCCCCCTTTTTCGACGAATCACGCGAGTTGGAACATTGCTTAAATTTCCGTAACACTCCAATGCCTGATAGCCGGTCAGGTGCTGGGGGACTCGCAGATGTTCCGGCAAATAGCCGACTTGTTTTCGACCTTCCCGACTTCCGGCAGGTAGGCCGAGCATGCTCGCATTGCCGCTGGATTTGCGAATAATGCCAAGCAATATTTTAACCAGCGTGGTTTTCCCGGCTCCGTTGGGGCCTAGCAAACCAAAAATTTCACCTTCCAGTACATTCAAGTTGATGCCCTTGAGGGCTTCGAACCTTTTGCGAAAAATCAGACCATCGCGATAGGTCTTTTTTAATCCGCTGACTTCGATCGCGTTAGTAGCGGGGACAAGATCAGAGTTCGTCATACTTCCAATCGAACCGGTGAAAATCTAAATTGATCGGACGACATTCTAATTTCCAAAAGTTCTTGAAACCTTGGTCTTTGCAATAAACTTTACGATCATCGGATGATAACTGGCGGTATCGACCAAGGGTACCCTGGTCAACTTCACTATGTTTTAACGGATAGAGTGATGACCCCCACGAAACCGAAATTTATTTAAGCGATGAACAAAGATCCCAATTTCAGTCGATCCAATCGGCTCGATGATCCCGTCAACCTCCTGTTCGAGACTTCACCGTTTGGAACCATTGATGCCATTGTTGAGCATGATGGGCTGGCGGTTTACTTTTATTTAAACGGCCGTGGAAAGGAAGGCGAAAAATTTGGGACGCGTGCTTGTTGGGTGCGAAACTTGGGGCCGGGGCCTTTTGTTATCAACGCTGACGAAATGCAGCAGGGCATTCCACCGATGATGCCCAAGACCCACTGTAAGGTGAGAACTGATTACGTCCCTCCGGATCCGCAAAGTTTGTCGGTCGTTTGGTTCGAAGAAGGGAACGGTGCCGCTTTGATCGAAACGGACGAGCAGGGAAGTCCGACGACTCTGGCTGTGATTCCACCATGGAGTGGGCTCGAAGGATTTCACGGATATTCAGAAGAGTGTTCTTCCGAAAGCCCGTTGGCATGGCCGATGCCCAGAAAAGAGACGCTTCATCTTCGAATCGAACGGGCTCAAGAATTTTGGACAATGCTTCGTGAGGACGATCCTTTTTCCGTGCTTCAGCCGGAATTGCTCGCTCGAATGGACGCCAGGTTTGCTCACGATTTTCGTGGCGACAAAATGAACCGGGGCTATTATGCGATTGACGGTGGGCAGTTTCCGCCACGAGGGTTGGTGGAGTATCGGTCCGAAAATGAATTGATCATGGTAACGATCGCCATGTCGATGGTTCCTCAACCCTCTGTCGAAATTTTTACGAACGATCCGAGTCTCTGGCGAAGGATCGAACTTGGGATTCGGTATCGAGGTGAGTTGGACGATCAAATCGTTGAAAAATTCGGGATGCAAATCAGTGGGTTAGCAGGTTTCCCCTGGCGGAATTTCACTTGGTTCGGGCCGGGGCATACCTGCAGTTTCGGAGATGCTATTCCCGGTTCTCCGTTTGTTCTTATGGTCCACGATCACCGAATGAAAGTTTCCGTTGATTCTCAAGAACTGCCGGGCTTTCGCGGTGACCCTATCAATTTACTTTGGATGATCCCAATCACAGAACAGCAACAAAACCAACTAGAGGCCAAAGAGATTACTGCTGACGATATTATTCGGGCGAGTCATTTCGAGGCATAGGTAGATTCATCCGATTAGGTAGGCTTTCCATTGCTGGCAAATTTTAATTGTCGAAATAGATACAGCCGTTTGGAGGGGATCAAATCGCAATTTGGTTGGCTGTTGACACGAGTCTGGGTGGACTTATGATGTCGATATGATCCAAATCTTTAAACACCATCGAGCTCCATCGCATCATATTCGCAGCTAACCCTGTGGACTCGTTGAGTGCTGTTTTTACAAAACAATCATGACGCTGGCCACGGTCAGCGTCATTTTTTTTGAACCTATCAAATCGAGATTTTCATGAACTCTGAGGTCAATCCGTTAATCGTCAGACTTGCACTTCCAAAAGGCCGCATGTTTGATCAAGTTATCGATCTGTTAAAAGGAGCAGGGATATCCATTCGGCAATCCGAACGCGGTTATCGTCCCAATTTGTCGCTTGAAAGTTTTAACACCAAAATTCTAAAACCGCGTAACGTGATCAGCATGCTTGATGCCGGGGCTCGCGATCTTGGTTTTGCGGGGGCTGATTGGATCGATGAGATGGGCATCGAATTAGTCGAATTACTGGATACCGGTTTGAACCCGGTCCGGTTGGTTGTGGCCGCCCCTACAGAATTACTGGTAGATGGCAAACTGCCAAATCGACGCATCATTGTCGCCTCGGAATATCCTAATCTTGCTAAACGTTGGATCGAATCGAAAGGAATCGACGCTGAGGTTTTGCAAACTTTTGGAGCGACCGAAGTTTTTCCTCCAGAAGACGCCGACTGCATTATCGATAATACAGCTACCGGTTCGACGCTTCGAGCCAACGGATTGCAAATCATTGATGAGATCATGAAGTCATCCACGCGGCTCTACGCATCCCAAGCCGCCATGCAGAACGATCAGATAAAAATTCAAATCGAAAACTTTGCGATGCTGATTAATTCGGTGCTTCAAGCTCGGGGGCGTGTGATGATGGATTTGAATGTCTCTCAAGACAATCTTGAAGAGTTGTTGAAATGTTTGCCATCCATGAGAACACCAACCATTTCACCGCTGAGTGATGAAGGCTGGGTGGCGGTTCGGGCCGCGATCCCCCGAAAAGAGCTCGCTAATATTATTCCGAAGCTCAAACTTGCTGGCGGGTTTGATATTGTCACAATGTCGCCGGAACAACTCATCCCCTAATTGAACTTGATATTCGGATGAATTTGTTTTTTAAGGTCAGTCAGTGGAAAGCATAAGGTCAGTCTTATGGCTAAACCTTATCCTGATTCTGTCACCCCTGTTTTGAAGTCAACGAGGATACCTTTAATGAACAACCCGCCCAACGGTTACCGCCCACCTGAATTCGAGTCTGAGATTCGATATCAATTGAGTCGAAATGAATCGAGGCCGGTCGTTCACGATTTACAGGAGCAATTGGCAGGGCTCGATTCCAAATTGGTTTGTCACTATCCATCTCATCAGGCGTTACAGGAAAAACTAGCGGACTGGATCGAAGTGGATGCAGATCGTTTGGTAATTACCGCTGGTGGCGATGAATCGATCGATCGAGTCATGAGGTTGTCTTTCAGCGGCGATCGGAACAAAGTAGTGACTCACTGTCCCACGTTTGAAATGATCGATGTCTACGCGAAAAATTATTCTGGTACCTTAGCATCAGTCGAGTGGATGAACGGAAAATTTCCTGTTGATGCCCTCATTGAACGGATTGATTCCGATACGGCATTGGTCGTAGTGACCACTCCTAACAATCCCACCGGTCAAGTGATCGACATCGACGACATACTGGCGGTCAATTCCGCAGCCGAAATGGCCGGCGCAAAGTTGCTGGTGGACAATGCCTACATCGAATTTGCTGATCAAGATCCTACCGAACGTTTGTTGCTAGAACGAAACATTATGATCGTCCGTACGTTTTCTAAAGCGTGGGGTTTGGCTGGTTTGCGTGTCGGATATTTGATTGCTCCTACAGCTGAGTTTGCCGATGAAGTTCGAAACGCGTCAGGTCCTTTCCCAGTCAGTGCGATCTCTTTGGAGATGGCCCGCAAGTCGCTTGTAGATTATCAACCTAAAATGAGATCTCAGCTTGATCAAATCAAACGGTTTCGCAATTTGCTATTTGCACTTTTGGAAAAGTGTGGTGGTAAACCAATTCCATCGCAGGGGAATTTTGTGCTTGCAGAATTCGATAACGCTCAATCGGTTTGGAGCGAGTTGGCCAAAGACGGAATCGGAGTTCGAAAGTTCTTAAACAATTCGCTGCTTAAAAATAATATTCGGTTGACCTGTCCAGTGATCCCGTCCGAATATCTTGAATTGGTTCGATCGTTGTGCCGGATTTTTTCGCTCAATTTTGAAACAGAAAAAGCAGAGTTCGGGGCCAAGTGGCTAGAACCATCAGCTTCGAGTTTTCAATCAACCCAGGCGGGTCAAGCCGATGTAGACCAGTCAAAGCTATCCGAATGGAAGCCTGATGATGTTGAAAGTCACCGGCGTTTTCAACTTAATCGCGAAACCAAAGAAACCACCATTGAGATCGATCTCAATTTGGATGGAACTGGGAAAACCGAGATTGAGACGGGAATTGGCTTTCTCGATCATATGCTGACGGCGCTCGCGTTTCATTCCAAAATGGACTTGGTGTTGAAATGTCGGGGCGATCTCCATGTAGATGATCATCACACCGCAGAAGACTGTGCGTTGGCATTGGGAGCGGCGATCGATCAAGCTTTGGGCCCCAGAAAAGGGATTAAAAGATTTGGGTACGCTTATGCTCCTTTGGATGAAGCTTTGGCTCGCACAGTGGTCGATCTAAGCGGACGACCTTGGCCTGAGGTACATTTAAAATTGGAGCGTGAAATGGTCGGTTCATGGGCCTGCGAAAACATCGTTCACTTTTTTCAGTCTTTGGCGATGAGTTTAAAATGCTCGCTTCACGTCGACGTGATAAGAGGGACCAACGATCATCATCGTGTCGAAGCTGCGTTTAAAAGCTGTGCCAAAGCTCTTCAGCAAGCCTTAGCCAGAGCGGAAGGTGATGTCCCCAGCACCAAGGGCGTACTTTGACGCTGTTTTTCACAAAAGTGAATTTGTTTGATCAACCAAAATGAGAAAGTAGTCGTGATTCAGATCATCAACACCGGTGTGGCCAACATCCGATCTTTGCAGGCTGCCTTTGACCGGCTGGGCCAGCCTTGGAATTTGACGGAAGACCCGGAACAGATCGCTTCAGCTCATCTGGCGGTATTGCCAGGAGTCGGCGCATTCGCGGCCGCAGTGGAATCGATTGACCGACTTGGTATTCGTCAGATCATGGTCGATCGTTTAAAAGATCCGGGAACCAAGACTTTATGCATTTGCTTAGGTATGCAGTTGTTAGGTGAAGCCAGCGAGGAAGCCCCCGAAGCCGCTGGTTTGGGAGTCGTCCCCCGTGTGATCACCCGATTTCAAGACGAAGTGCAGGTTCCTCAATTGGGATGGAATCAAGTTAACCCTCAGTCCGAAGGGATTTTCGAAGCTGGCGAGGCCTATTTTGCCAATTCCTACCGGTTACTTGAGCCTCCGCAAGGGTGGGGATACGCCGAAACGGACTATGGTGGAAAATTTGTCAGCAGCATCTGGCGGGGTGGCACTTTGGCGTGTCAATTTCACCCAGAGCTTTCAGGGCAGTGGGGTCAAACGTTGTTACAAAATTGGATTCGGTGGGAGCAATAAATGCTGAAGTCAAGAATCATTCCCTGCCTGGATGTTAATGATGGAAGGGTCGTCAAAGGGGTCAAATTTCAGAACCTTCGTGATGCCGGCGATCCGGTCGAACTTTCGATTCATTATGAACAGCAAGGTGCTGACGAGCTGGTAATTCTCGATGTAACTGCCACTCGGCAGGAAAGAATCGCCATGCTGGAGACGGTCGAAAATGTTCGAAAACGACTTGGTATTCCGTTGACCGTTGGTGGCGGGATCGGTGCGATCGAAGACGCGAGCCGTCTTCTTAATGCGGGTGCCGACAAAGTGAGCATTAATTCAGCGGCGGTTCGGAACCCGGAGCTCATCGACGAAATGTCAGCGCGATTTGGGGCGCAATGCACGGTCGTTGCTATCGATGCCAAAATGACCGACGGGATCTTTCAGGTTCTTACTCGCAGCGGAACGAATGCGGAACAACTTGACGCTGTTCAATGGGCGGTCGAAGCCCAGCAACGAGGTGCCGGCGAAATTTTGCTGACAAGTTTTGATCGCGATGGAACACGAAGCGGATACGATCTACCGATGTTGTCCGCTGTGACTAAGCAGTGCACGTTACCGGTGATCGCTTCGGGAGGAGCGGATTCGGTCGCCCACATGGTCGAAGCGTTTGAACATGGAGCCCACGCCGTCTTGGCCGCATCCATTTTTCACGACGGAAATACAACGGTGGAAGTTGTCAAAAAAGAACTGGCAGAGCAGGGGATCGAGGTCAGGAAAACTGGGCAAGTTCGGTGTCTGGAATAGTGTACCGTTGTCTTGGTGAAAACTGTGTAAGTGCAGCAATCACCAATAGTCGAGTGACCAGTTTTGTGTTTTTAAATTTGTTTCAGCCTCTCGAACAATCAAGCCTACTGGGGTTTGTTTCCTCTGGCGAACCACCCGGCCGCAATTCCGCCAAGAGCAATCAGAATCAAATTGATTTCGGGAATCTGTTTGATACGAGTGAAATATTCAAAAAAACCGATCGGTGGATCGTAAGTTCGAGCATCACAAAAAATCCCGAACGCTAAACCAAGCACTCCCAAGACAATCCCTGCAAAAGGCAAACTTCTTCGAGCTCCAATAATAAACCCCAGGCCTAACATCCAACCGGGCAACACTGCCATTACGGCGCCGAAGTTGACGATGATCCAGCGATAGACAAAAAAGGCGATTGCCCCGAATAAAGCCGCGACAACCAGACCTCGAACCCACGCAGCTACCGGATTGCCCAGCATCGTGTTGCGGATCGCTTTGGCAGCATCTTGTTGATTCATCGTATTCTCTTGATCGGATTAACGTTCGAAATAAGTGTAGCCGTTGAGGCTGTCATTGAACAATCGAAGCATCGTTTCTTGATCGGAAGCTGTGATCTGGCCGTCTTGGGCGGCTTGTTCGGCTCGAAGACGGAACTTTTCGTAAATTTCACCCGGCTGAAATTCGACATAGCCTAAAACATCACCGATGCTGTCTCCGTCCAGTTCGTGCACGTACTGCACCTGACCCGACTCGGTCACTCGAACGCTCGCGATATTGGTATCACCAAAAAGATTATGTAAGTCGCCAAGCGTTTCCTGGTAGGCACCCACAAGAAAAACTCCAAGACAATAGTCTTCGCCATCTTTTAATTCATGAAGCCGCAACGATTTCTGATTCGATTTACCCCCAACAAATTGATCTAGCTTGCCATCGCAGTCGCATGTTAGGTCGCCGATAATCGCATGTCGTATTGGTTCCTCGTCGAGCCGATGAATGGGCATGACAGGAAAAATTTGGTCGATAGCCCAGGCGTCAGGGAGTGATTGAAAGACGCTAAAGTTACCATAGTAGATGTCGGATAACTGGTCTTTGATGTCGAGCAAGCTTTTTGCCGGACGACTCATCTCAGGAACACGTTCGGCAATCTTATGAAGGATGGTCAGGCTGATGTTTTCAGCAAAAGCTCTTTCTCGTAGGCTGATTTTGCCAGTTTGGAATTGCTTTCGAGCCTCATCCCGGTAGTAGATCGCATCATTAAAATTTTCTTGAAGTCGTCTAACGTCGACGTGACGATAAACATCGATCAAACAATCGAGTGTTTCATGAACTCCTTCGGGTAACGGTTGAGGAAGCGGTTGCGGTCGAAAGTCATTGACGTCCAAAACATCAAAAAGTAACACGGACATTGGCGCGACCGTCCAGCGACCAGATTCCGATACGATGGTTGGATGCTTGATATCATGCTTGTCAAACGATTCTATCAAGCATTCCACCACATCGATGCAATATTCATCCAGATCGTAATTGCGACTTTGCCCGTCCGTACTTTCTGATCCGTCATAGTCGACCGCCAATCCACCTCCTAGATTGAAATACTCAAGCGGAGCGCCTTCATTGACGAGGTCGATATAGTACCGGCAAGCCTCTTTGACGCCGTCTCGAATATTACGAATGTTGGGAATTTGGCTTCCCAGGTGAAAATGGAGCATTTGCAAACAAGATAGCAGGTTGTTGGATTTAAGCTGATCGATGATCTGGATCAGCTTGACCGTGGTTAATCCGAACAGGCTGCGATCGCCACTATCTTCGCTCCAATGACCTTCGACGGTTGTTGACAGCTTGATGCGGACCCCGATTTTAGGTTGGATTTTCCAGTGTCTTGCCCGTTCGATTAAAAGTGGCAATTCCTTGGCCGTTTCCACCACGAAAAAAATGTTGAATCCTAATCGGGCAGCTTGGAACCCAAGATCGACAAATTCTTCGTCCTTGTATCCGTTACAAATAATCATGCTTTTGCTAGACGGTAGAGTCGACATGGCGATCAATAGTTCAGCTTTGCTACCCGCCTCTAATCCGTGATGATACTTTTCGCCAAACCTGGCGATTTCAGCAATCACATGGTTTTGCTGATTGACCTTGATGGGGAACACCCCTTGGTACTTGCCCCGATAATCACAATCGCGAATGGCTTTATCGAAAGTGCGGTACAGCTGACGAATCCGGTCGTCTACCAAATTCTCTAACCTCAGCATCACTGGCAGCTGCATCCCTTTCTCTCGAAGCCCATCCAGGATTTTTTGAAATGAAATTTTTCGCTGGCCATTGGGTGTAGGTGCGTTGACCGTTAGAAATCCATCGGTCGACACACCAAAGTAACCCATTCCCCAACGATCAACTCCATATAATTGGGCCGAATCGGAAGAGGTCCATTTGGGATCGCCGATTGGTTTATCGATTCGTAACGATCGAGATCGGGATGAAAGTTCGTTCAATAGGACGGTCTTTTATGGCTAGATGATTGAAAGCTGAAAGGTTAGGACTCTTCATGAATTAAGTTACCGGCTAGCGTCACTGAAAATTCGATTTTTGTGGGTAATTCACTAAGCAAGCCGGTAAATAAATGTTTCGCGAGTACTTAAATCAAAATTTGGTCGACGATTTCACCGTGAACATCTGTCAACCGAAATTGACGTCCCTGAAAACGGTAGGTTAGGCGTTCGTGATCGATTCCTAATAAATGCAGAATTGTAGCCTGAAGGTCGTGCGTGTGGACTCCATTAGAAACCACATTCATAGCCAAGTCGTCAGTTTGACCGTGGCTGATCCCCGGCTTAGTACCTCCACCTGCCATCCAAAGAGTGTACGCATAGGGGTGATGATCGCGCCCCCATCGTTTTCGGTTGTTGATGTCGCCTTGCAGGAAAGGTGTGCGGCCAAATTCACCGCACCAAATTACCAGAGTATCGTCCAACATACCGCGCTGTTTGAGATCTTTGATCAATGCAGCACTGGCTTGGTCAGTGTCTCGGCATTGATTGAAAAATTCGGTCGTCAGGCTGTTATGTTGATCCCATCCGGCATGCATTAATTGAGTGAATGCGACACCTTTTTCCGCCAACCGGCGAGCCAACAAACAGTGGTGGGCGAATGTCCCAGGCTGATCGGCCCCCGGACCATACATGTCTAAAACCCATTGAGGTTCATCAGAAAGGTCAGTCAGATCTGGAACGCTGGCTTGCATTTTAAAAGCCATTTCGTATTGGGCGATTCGAGTGGCAATTTCGGGGTCGCCAATCTGTTTCAGGTTTTGTTGATTCAGTTGCGACATTTTATCCAGCCATTGACGCCGATTTTGCCGAGACATCCCTTTGGGGTTGGAAAGATAGAGAACTGGATCACCTGAACCGCGAAATTTTACGCCCTGATGTTCCGAAGGTAAAAAACCGTTACCCCAATAAAAATCGTAAAAGATCTGACCGCAAGTCGCTCCTTGGGTGATGGAAGTCATGACGATGTAATTGGGCAGATCATCGACTTCGCTTCCCAGGCCGTAATTCAGCCAAGCCCCCAGACTTGGCCTGCCGGGAATCTGGGATCCGCTCAATAAAAAGCTGATCGCCGGTGCGTGGTTGACCGCATCGGTATGCATC
>JBCCSJ010000004.1:0-54549 GCA_039200505.1 Planctomycetota bacterium
AAAGTACGTCCCGCTTGCCGAGCGGGAAACGAGCAAGTTGCTTCGAATCAATTGGATTAAAAAACCAGGGAAAAGGAAAAACGAGGGACAGACCATTTCTGGAGCGGTCCAATCATTGTATTTCGGCAAAATTGCTGCAGCAGCGTTTCGGATTTTTCATCTCTCGCTTGATCGGCCTATCGCCCGAATTCGTCGATTGGAATTGTTTGGCCTGATCCCTCACTGACGTGTTGGGTTGTGATGTTCATATCCGGATCACCTTTCGGCAAAAGGTGACTACTGAGTACGTCCCGCTTGCCAAGCGGGAAACGAGCGACGTGCACACTCGCTTGATCGGCCTATCGCCCGAATTCGCAGATTAGATTTGATCGTCCTGATCCCTCACTGACGTGTTGGGTTGTGATGTTCATATCCGGATCACCTTTCGGCAAAAGGTGGCTACTGCTGTACGTCCCGCCTGCCGAGCGGGAAACGAGCAGCTCAGGCATTTAACACCAACTTCACGACTGGCTGTGCAACCCACTCGATCATGTCAAATCAAGTGCGCTTTATTGCAAATTTGAAAAAACAAAGACGGTCGCCTTTTACTCCGTCCGCGAAAAGTGCGATGAGGATGCTTTCGCGGAACGAATGGCGACTATCTTCAAAGTATTCAAAAAATTGTTAGGGTTGAGTTATGTTTCGGACTGTGCCGAATTTTCGTTCAGTTGCTGCTTTTTTCTTTTCCGCCGTCGATTTCGTTTGACACTATGCGGCAACCACCACAACCAGATGCCCGTTATCCAAAGTCCAAGTAAGACTAGTCCGTTTGGAAGAAATACCCATAGTTTCGCCCAATCGGAAAAAAAAGAACCGTCGTGTAAACTTTCGATCAGGTCAGATCGACGATAGTTGGCTGCCAAAACTTCACCGGATTGAAGATCGACTTGAATTTCCCAACGATTCTTGCATTGGACTTTACACATACCCTTACCCGGCCGCACATCGACTCGATCGATGTCTTGCCAGCCAACGACTTCTGCTTCCCCTATCGAAGTAGTTGCTTTAAGAATGGTTTCCCAGTCAATCTCGGGAACCTTGCCGGTCCCTTTAGTTGTTTTGGGCTGAACCCAGACCACTTCTTTTTTCACCTGCAACAGCAGCCCGGAAACGATCACGATCAGAACGGGCAAGGCCGTTAAAATCGCTCCCCAGCGGTGCATTTTTCGGGACCAACGATTCCAGGATTGCTTTACTTTTTTCACGGTTGAGCGACCATCAAAATTTCGACAGACGGATCAAACAATCGTCTCAATCCCGGCATCAACCGGCCGAGGGTTACGTTCTAAACAGAAATACTGAACTTGGACTGATGAGAGGGTCAGTGGCTACTTGATTCCGGTGATCAGTTGATTCTTTTCCGACTCGAGTTTCCGCTTGGTTCTTTCGAGGCGATAGAGTTTATCTTTGACATCTTTCAATTCAGATCGCTTCGCTTTTTCACGCTCTTCCACCAACTTCAACCGCTCCTGAAGACTCTTGATAGTTTCCTTCAATTCTTCGCTGCGTGCTCTTTCTACTGAATAGCGTTGTTGGAGAACATCTTTCTTTTCGGGCAGATTGCCAAACGAAGTTTCGACGTCCTTCAATCTCGCGTCAATTTGTGCAATCGCGTCGCTGTTAACTTTTTCAGGAGCGAGGTCTCCACTCTTCATTTTTTCAACTAAAAGCCGGATAGTGTTAGAAGGGAGTGCCAGACTAGATACTCTCCCGGCCCTAGCGATATTAATCCCGACGATTTTGCCAGAAAGATCCACGATCGGCCCTCCGCAGGTGTTTTGATTCAAATTCGAATCGTGCTGAAAGGCTTCGGGAAAGTCGTTTCGTCGTTGGCTTAACGTACTTCCCATACTGTTTTGAGCATTGCTCCGTTCGAATTGGCTACCGACATCCTCTTGTTTTGCGAACTGTAGATTTAATTTCAAAACTTCATCGTTACGCTTCACTTCTAATGTTGCGTAGTCATCGACGTTGTAATTTTCGGTAATGGCTTTGACGAGCGATACTCGATCGGTGATTTCGAAGTCATCGAGTCGTTGGATAATATCTCCGACCTTCAATCCAGCTCGTTTGGCTGGCGAACTTGGCATCACCAATACGATTTTGACGCCCAGAGCGATTTCGTCTTCGACAAAATTTTCCATCTGGATTCCAATAAACGCCCTCGACTTGGGAATCAAACGGCTTTTGGCCGCTACGACTCCGATGACGGCTTGATCCTTGTTCGCTTTTGGCGTTGCTAACCATTGGCCGATCATTGGTGAAGAAGAATCGCTCCATGGGGCTTCACTCAGGTTTTCGGCTTCTACTTTCAAGAGGGCCAAGTCGGTCGCTTCATCGATCCCAAATACGGTTGCCTTAACAATTTTCCCGCCGAGTTCACACCCAATCTCTCCTTCGAGCTCACTTGCTTTCGTCAGAATTAATCCGCCCGAGTCGACCACGGTCCCTAACGCGATCTGTTCGTCGTCGCCTGACATGATTCGTATGGTGGAATCATTGACCGATGCGATAACCGGGTCGAAGACTTTGACAAACGTATTGGATTTTTTGGAGTAGGCTGACTGTCCAAGTGATCGACGCGACTTTGGTTTCTCTTGGTCGGCCTGTTTTTGTTTTTCATCCTGATCCTCTGGCTCATCGCTTTGACCGTCGGAATCTTTGTCATCCGAATCTTCCTGGTCTGACTTTTCCTCACCAGACTTCTTGGATTCACCGTCTGTTTTAGGGCTCTCTTTTTCCTGGTCTTCAGGTTCTGGCTTTTGCGACTTGGGATCCTTTTCTTGATCCGAATCCTCAGTTTCGGTTGGTGGTTCTTCGACCTGTTTTTTCGATTCCGCTTTATCTTGATTTTCTTGATTCGTTTTCGGAAGCACCTGCTCGGTTGTTTCCTGGGCTTGAATCGTGACGGCCAGATAGCCGATCGAGAACATCAGGGTCAGTGCTTTCAAAAGATGTTTTGCCATGGTTTTATCGCCTTCCTTTTTCACCAACGAGGATCTCCAATTCTTCCTCATTGCCTTCTCGAACCACTAGAATGTTGACTTTTTGGTTAGGCCGCAGGTTCAATGATTTTATGGCGTCGCGAATCGAAGTTTTGTTCTTGATGGTAACGTCACCAATTTTGACTAGTTTGTCTCCGGATTTGATACCCGCTTTTTCTGCCGGCCCTTGTTCATTAACCGCGTCGATGATGTTGCTATCCCCGTCGACGCTGAATCCGAGACTGGGGTCACCGTCTAGCACAATTCCTGCTGCAAGATCGTCCCAGTTTTCCGAATAAGTATCTACAGGCACGTGAATGTTATCAAGCAAGCGTTGCCCAATTCGGCTATGGATGCCAATGAGATCTCCGTTCATGTCGACTAAGGGGCCACCGGAATCACCTCCGACAAGGGTGCAGTCGGTTCGGATGACTCGCGAGCTCCGGAATATCACACGCCCAACCCTGACAACCATGCCCCGTTTAGAATCGAGTCCGCCAGGATGTCCCACCGCCATAACCCATTGGCCAAGTTTTAAATCGCTTGACAGTCCAACGTCGAGGTAGGGGAAGCTTTCACTGTCCTCATTTTTAATTTTCAGCATCCCAGAATCGATGCCCCGTTCGACCCCTCTTTTTTCCGCGATCAGGGATCGAGTCTCACCGTTTTCGTCCAAGAATGTGATTCGGGCCTCCTTTAAATTGGAAACATTTATCACGTGAGCAGCAGTAAGAATGTAGCCATCATCGGAAACCACGACCCCCGTACCTTGAGCGCCTCCCATCTGGATGTTTACCGTGGCTGCATAGACTTTTTCGGCCAGCTCAGCAAAATGCGTTTCCATTGCTCGCAGTTGCTCAACCGAAGTCGGCTCTTTTCCGTTGAATAAGAGTTCGGAGATGTCGGACAGATTCGATTCTTCCGATTCGGGTTCGACAGCAGCAGCCAAGTCCGATTGAACGGTTTCTTCTTGAGCTTGAACAGGCAAGCCACAAAACAGAATACAGACGATGAATGATCCAAACGGAAGCGAAAGTTCTCGAAGCGACTGAAACAGGGTAGGCATTCACACTCCTCCTTGGAGTTATTCAGGGTCTCTCGAAGTTCTTTTACGTCCAAACATACCTTCCCGGTATGCGATGAACCTTCCTATTGTATCATTGCGAATCAGTTGGGGCGTATTGATGGAATTAAGTCCCGAAAAAATCGCAAATTCGATAAGATTTGACACAGTAATTTACGTCTAAGGGGTTCGATTGGATTCGTAAAGAAGGACCAAACCATTGAAGAGACTGATCTTTGGCTGTGGATACCTTGGTCGCCGAGTGGCCGAACACTGGAAAAACTTAGGGGATTCTGTCCACGCCTGCACTCGAAATTCGGCAACCGCAGACCAATTTGAGGGCAATGGCTTGCTCCCGATCGTGGCCGACATCACGGACCGATCTTCGTTAACCGATTTACCGGAAGCCGATTCAGTTCTGTTTAGCGTCGGGATGGATAGATCGCGATATGACGATATTCGAGACGTCTATGTGAAAGGTTTGCAGAATGTCCTCGATTCATTGCATCGAAACATCAAGCAGTTCATTTATATAAGTTCAACAGGGGTGTACGGAAACTTTGACGGTCAATGGGTCGACGAAAGTGCGGTCACCGAACCTCGTCGCGATGGTGGGAAGGCCTGTCTTGAAGCAGAACAACTATTGCAAACAAGCTGGCTGTCCGACCGTTTGGTGATTCTCAGATTTTCGGGAATTTACGGACCTGGCAGAATTCCCACTCAAGCCACGATTGCGTCGAAGAACTGGGATCGACTTTCCGGACAGGGATATTTGAACCTGATTCAAGTCGACGATGGTGCCAAAAGCGTCGCCCTTATCGCGAACCAGCCCAAGTTTGAAACCTTTCATATTTCTGACGGCAATCCGGTCATCCGCAAGACTTATTACGACGAAGTTGCAAAACTCCTCGGTTCCGAACCGATCCCTTGGACAAACGAAACGGCAGATCCTACGAAACGGGGTGCCGTCAACAAGCGGATTTCGAATGCCAAATTCGTCAGTCACTATCCCAATTTCAATTTTGATTTTCCCGACTATCGAACTGGCCTTCGACACGCAATGGAGACAAATTGACGCGTTGAACCGAATGGGAAGCATCCATAAAATGGTCGAAAATTCCTGTTTAAAGTCAGAATCATGTTAGAACGAAAACCTGTTTTTCCCAATATTATTGAAGTCAACCACCAGTTAGGAACGGTTTTGGGATGCAATGTCTACGTGATTTACGACGAAGACCAGTGGATCATGATCGATGTCGGATACGAAGAAGCAGTCGACGAAATCATTGAAATGATCCGGGACCTTGACCTTCCATTTTCAGGTTGCCAAGGGCTCATCGCAACCCATGCTGACGTCGACCATAGCCAAGGACTTGCCAAAGCGAAACAAATCTTGAAGGCCCCCGTTTTGGCTCATCGACTTGCGGCCAAGCCATTAGAAGATGGCGACCGATTAAAGACTTTCGCCTTGATCGAAGCTCAAGGCATCGATATGGCCATGCCCCCAGTTTCTATCGATCGACTGATTGACGACGGAGATCACTTGGAAGTAGGCAACCTTCAATTGGACGTTTGGTTAACGCCCGGTCACACCGACAGTCAACTTTCATTTCGCATGGGCGAATTCCTGTTCAGCGGCGACAATATCTATCAAGACGGATGCATTGGAGCTATTGACGCTCATCATGGGAGCGATCTGACCGCTTTTATAAAGTCGTTAACACGGATCAAAGAATCCGACGCCAAGTGGTTGCTGCCCAGTCACGGGCCAATCTTTCGTAAGAACGACGAATTACTTCAATCCGCAATCGATCGAGTGACGGGATACTTGCACATGGCCGACTTCGGTACCTGTGCGATCGATTGGCCAATGATGGACCAATTCGAAGAAGACATCGCAGCCGGAAAAATGCCCGAGTGAACTGGAATCGCTTGCTGATTCACGTTTTCCAGTTCGTGTCAGTGAACCTGAGAAGACTTTGCGGGCCAAATCGAACCTGCTGTCACATTCCTGACGATTTTGCTGGACAATCCCTTAATTCGGTTTGTAACAAATGCCGATGGGACCTTTGACGAGGTTGATGTCATTGGATGGCCTCGTTTTAAGTGACCCAGAAGAGGAGAAGGACTCCCATGATCCGTCGTCTATTTATTGTTGCAATTTGCGTTTGCGCTTTTGCCACTGTCAACCAGAGTGAAACGGCCCAAGCCCAGCAACCCGCTTTCGGCGCGACCTGGGGGCAGCAAGGGTCGCAAAACATGGACCGTTTTTATCACTATCCGTATGTGACTTACCCTCACAATTATTATGGTGCCCAGTATTTCCGCAGCGGCAACAGCATGTACCATCGCTACCCCGCGGAAATGCGAGTTCCCGTTTACAATCGGCACTGGCACAACTATTACCCCACACCAAGACGTTACCACTGGGGCCATCATTTCATCACCGACGTTTTCTAAACCATTTGATGAAATTGAATTTCCTGCAAAGCCACCGGTTCCTGCCCGGTGGCTTTTATTTTATCCATCCTGACTTGCAGTCTCATACACAGCCTGTAGCAACGCCTCGACATCCTTGAATTTCTTTTTGCTGCCGATTGGGCTTTCAAGGAGTTTTCGCGCATCTTGTTCGTTATGTCCCAAAGCGAGAAGGACCTGATAGGTTTCTTCCACGATGCTGTGTTCGATGTCCATCGCTGATTCGACCTCTTCCCGTTGAACCAGCAGTGCAAATTTGGCCATTTTCCGACGAAGTTGGGCGACTACTTTTTCGGCCATGGCAGCTCCAATGCCAGGCAGCGTCGTTAACGATTTGACATCCTGCTGTTCGATATAATTCGCGATATCGCGAACCGGTCTGACCATCGCCCGCAAAGCTTTTTTGACTCCCAGCCCGGGTACAGAACAAAACAATTCAAAAAATTGTCTTTCAATTTCTGAATCAAAACCAACCATCCGCGGAGTCATTCGCCCTCCTTTTTGAGGATTGCCATCTATGTAGTTGATGGTGTGTAGGCTGACAGAATCACCGACGCGGGACTGAAGATGCCGACGGGTAAAATCTGTAATCAGGACTTCGTATTCGAACGGCAAAAATTCGATGGTCGCTGTCGCTTCAGAAATTGCGACCAGCTTTCCAGAAAGTTTCGTTATCAATTTAGGGTCTCGTGTTGTCAGGAAAAAGTGTGCGGGCGAACCGCAAGGTAATAATGACAAATTGCAATCGCTAGGGCATCGGCAACATCCGCAGGCTCGGGGGCTTCGGTGAGTCCGAGTTGATGAGCAACCGCCAATTGGACTTGGTGTTTGGGAGCCCGTCCGTTCCCTGTGAGGATCTTTTTGATCTGGGTTGCCGAATAAGAAACAACGGGAACGTCCAATTGTGCCAAGGCCAGAAATATTCCTCCGCGAGCATGCCCCATGATGATCGCTGTTTTAGGACGCTCATAGTGGCTATACAGTTCTTCTACGCTGGCAAAGTCGGGCTGAAGCGATTGCACCACGTCATGGATTCCACGATGAATCGCTTGTAGCCTACGGCCCAAATCGTGGGAACGAGTCGATCGAATCACGCCAGCTTCGACGACTGAAATGCTGTTCCCTTCGACGTCGATGACGCCATAGCCGGTGATATTAAGTCCAGGATCAATTCCCAGAACTCTTATTTTTTGAGCAATATCCATATTCGCTCTGGCTCACTCCTTTAATCTTTTGAATCGGGATGATGCAATCGGTACCTTTTTCCACATTGAAACGACTTCCATTATGGGCCATTTTGTCGACGGAAACAGAGCCGTCTTCAAATCGGCTTCTAAAATTTGAACTCAGTTTTGAACATCCTTGATGAATCAGCGGTAATCGCCTGTCAGATTCGTAAGCGAGATTTTATAATCCTGACATGGCCGCAATCGAAATCAAAAACCTGTCGAAAACTTATCGTGTTTACCAAAAACAGGAAGGGATGCTGGCTTCGATTCGAGGATTGTTTCACCGCGAATATCGCGAAGTCCATGCCGTCAAAGATATTAGTCTCGAAGTCGAAGAAGGTGAATTTGTCGCCTTTCTTGGTCCTAACGGGGCAGGGAAGACAACCACGCTCAAACTTCTGTCGGGAGTCATCAATCCAGACACGGGAAACGCGACGGTTCTGGGCCACGTTCCTTGGTTACGAGAAAATGAGTATCGCCGACGATTTGCATTGGTAATGGGCCAAAAAAACCAGCTTTGGTGGGACCTGCCTGCGATGGAGTCGTTTCGACTGAATCAACATATCTATCGAGTCCCCAAAAACGAATTTGAAAAAACTCGAGACGAATTATCTGAAATGCTTGACGTCACTCGATTGCTTGGCCGCCCGGTAAGAGAACTTTCGCTGGGCGAACGAATGAAAATGGAATTGATCGCTGCTTTATTGCATCAACCGGACGTGTTGTTTTTGGACGAACCGACGATCGGACTCGACGTGGTTGCCCAACACAAGATCCAACAATTTCTGAAATCGTACCAGCAGGAACAAAACAACACAATTCTTTTGACAAGCCATTACATGAAAGACATCGAAGCGTTGTGTAACCGGGTCATTATTATCGCTAACGGATCGCTTTATCACGACGGTTCACTCGAAGATATCGTCGACCAATTTAGCGGAGACAAAATCGTTACGCTTCAATTAGCAGACAATTTTGCTATCGATTCACTTCGGAACCTTCCCAACGTGATGGAAGTCGAAGCTCCCAAAATCAAATTCAGGGTCCAAAGAGATGAAGTAGGAAAAGTGCTTAGCCAGATCCTCAATGCCCACCCAGTTGACGATATTGTTGTCGAAGATCCACCACTGGAAGAAGTCATCTCGAATGTCTTCTCCCAGGCTGAACAATCCAATTCGAATTCACCTGAACCCATCACGAATTGAGGGCGTTAATGTTTGCCAATGCAACGACGTGGTGGACCTTTTTTAAAATTTCGATCCACGAGCGATTAATTTATCGAGCGGATTTTATGCTGGGAACGCTAATGCGATTCCTGCCCACCGTAACCCAGATTTTTTTGTGGTGGGCCATCTACGACGTCATTTCAACCGAAGGTACTGCTGATTCCGATGCCGGTCCCGATGCGTCCATTGCTGGATATAAGTATGGGGATATGGTTGCCTACTATCTGTTGGTCATCATTAGCCGAGCCTTTTCCAGCATGCCTGGATTGACTCGCAACATCGCCGATCAGATTCGTAATGGCGAAATCAAAAAGTTTTTGATTCAACCTGTTGATATGCAGTCTTGCCTACTGATGAAACGAATCGCCCACAAATTGGTCTATTACTTGATCGCATTCCTTCCGTTTGCATTGGTGTTTTGGCTATGCGGTGATTTTTTCGTCAATGGATGGCCAAGATCCGAAGTTCTCGTCATTTATTTTGCTTCGTTGATTTTGACGTTCATGTTGGGATTTTATCTGGAATGCTGTATTGGATTGATCGGATTCTGGTTCCTTGAAGTGACTTCGCTCATGTTCATTTACATGCTAATGAACTTTTTATTGTCGGGTCATATGTTTCCGCTGGATCTACTTCCCGATTCGATTCGAATTTTTGTAGACTTTCTTCCGTTTAAGTATCTTGCTTATTTTCCGACGGCTGTATTCCTTGGCAAAATCGACGGCCCGGAACTTTACCAGGGCTTTTATGTGCTGATTTTTTGGGTCGCATTTTTTATCATGCTATCGCGAATCTTGTGGTGGCGCGGCGTCCAACGATATAGCGGATTTGGAGGGTAACTGGGTGCATCCTTCCTACCTCAAAGTCTTTCTGACTTTTGCCCGCAACTCACTGATTCGGGATATGTCGTTTCGGACCAATTTTATTCTGCAATGCCTGTCTTCGATGTCATGGGCAGGAATGAATTGGGGGCTGTTCAAAATCATCTATCAGCATACCGGTGAAATCGGACGAGGTACCGGGTGGCATGACAACGAATTTTTCATCTTCCTGGGGACCATTTGGATCATCAACAGTTTGATTCAGACTGTCTTTATGGCCAATGCTGAGGAATTCAGCGAATTGATTCGAACTGGAAATCTTGATTTTGCGTTGTTGAAACCAATCGACACGCAGTTCTTAATTTCATTCCCGAAGTTTAACTGGTCGCAAGTTCCCAACGGATTTTTGGGAGTCATCTTGATCATCTATTCGCTTCATCAGATTTCATTGGTTCGGCCCATCTATATCAGCGCTTGGACCGTGATTGCTTTTCTATTTTTCATTGCCTGTGGTGCAGTGATTATGTACAGCGTGATGATTATGCTCGCTTCTACCAGCATCTGGTTCGGAAGGAATCAAAACCTGTACAACTTCTGGTTTTATATCACCAACTTCTACCGCTATCCGATGGAAATCTACATGAGAACTGGGACTGGGATGGCACTTTGGTGCACGTTTACATTCGTGGTACCTATTTTGGTGGTTTCCAATATTCCGGCCCGCGTGTTGGCTCAACCGCTCGCCAATTCCGAGTCTGCCTGGCAACTGTGGGAGTGGGGGTTGGCAGGTTTTGCCGTTTTTGGAAGCCTTTGGAGTTTACTGCTTAGTCGATGGGTATTCCGCAAGGCACTCCAGTCTTATCGAAGTGCCAGTAGTTAGGTTTGGGAAAGTCGCTCAAGATTACTCGGGACTTTCACCCCGAGCATCACCAGTTGCCAATCCTAACCCAACACTTGATCAGAAGATGACGGTTATCCGGATTTTGAACGTCCGTTTGGCGCGGGTAGCTACCAAATTAAGAATTATTGACCAGTTTGTGCCGAACTAGCTTCTGGGCGAAAAAACTTGAAACCCAATCAAAGGCTTTTAAAATTGAAGCTGTCGCTGGGAACTGTTTGCTGGATTTCCTGAAAAAATTTGGAAATTAAGCCCGTATCCTGTTCCAACTCGTTGGTTCTGCTTTGGCCGAGGTATACTACAATCTCGGAAATGCTTGCCCAACATGCGTAAGTTAACAAAATGACCCTACCGCTGGCCTCAATACGGTCAGAATATGGAGCCAAAACTCAATGTCAAAACTGATTCCAATGGAAGAGGCCGCTCAGCTTTTGGGAGTCACGGCCGAACAGTTGTCGGAAATGCGTTCGAACAACGAGATTTTTGGTTATCGAGATGGAACAAACTGGAAGTTTAAATTCGCCGAATTGGAACGTGTCGCCGAAGACATGGGCATCGAATTAAAGGCTGGCGATGGTGGGCAAGATTCCGGTGGAATCAGCGACAGTTTCGGATTCGATCTTTCCGATTCCGATCCCGGTTTAAGTCTGCAACCTGACAGCGAAGAGGCGGCGATCCAAGAACCACCATCCGAAGAGTACATCGAGGATTCATCAGTCGAGCTTTTACAACAACCCCCCAGCGAAGAAATCTCTGCGGAAATCGACTTGGGGGATGATGACGAACTTCAGTTGGCCGATAGTGGAATCCTGGCCAAGGGCACCGACGCGGACCTGCCCATCGAAAGCGCATTGAAGCTTAACGAAGATGCCGATGATATTTTGGCATCTGACGACAGCATTTTTGACGAAGACGAACTCTCATTCGGTAGTAGCAGCATTAAACTCGCTTCGGGCAGTGGCAAAAAAGGGGCCGGCGATACCGGTCCGGCCGAAGATCCTGCCGGCACCGGATCGGATACAGGAAAACTGGGTTCGGGACCTACGCTCGATGACGATCTGTTGATCTCTGAAGATGATGACTTATTCAGTGACGAACTGTCGCTGGCCGACAGTGCATCTTTTGAAGACAGTGCTGAATTGAGCAGCGATTTTGAGGATAGCGATTTAATTCTAGATGACAGTGATTCCAGCACGGAAATCACTTTGGAAGCCAACGAAAGTGGCATCAACCTTAAAGCCAACGAAAGCGGCATTTCACTCTCCGATGCACCACTTGAATTGGGTGGTTCGGACATCGACGCCCTGGAATTACCTGAAGATGACGAGATGATTGTTCTCGAAGATTCAGCTGATCCTGACGCAGATACCCTAATGCCTGAAGATGATTTCAATTTGACGCCGCTGGAATCTTCAATGGACGAAGACGATTCCAGCGGGTCGCAGGTCATTGCCTTGGAAGATTCGGAAATCTACGCCGACGATTCCGCCGCCACGATCCTTGGCGAAAGTGGTGACTTTGGGGCCGAACCCCAGATGCTTGATGACATGGATGCGGGAGGCATGATTCCCTATCAGGATGGTGCTCTTGCAACCGATGACCCGATGATGATGCCCGGCGGATCAATGGCTCCGGCAGCAATGGCCGCCGGCCCGGCTGCCCCTCCTGAAGCACCTTTTTCGTTGTGGCAGGTTTTGAGTCTTGGTCTTGTCGCCTCGATTTTGGTTACCGGTGGAATGGTAGCCTACAACGTGGCCCAAAATATGTGGATGGCCGAAGACCAAATCATCGGCAAAGGAGTGCTCAACTTTTTTCTGAAAATGACTGGAATGGAATAAGATACCAATTGGTCCAAATAATGAATCACTTCCCCGGCTAGTCCGGGGTTTTTTATTGGACTTTGGGCAAATCAAAAAAATGACTTCGATAGTCACAGCCCAAGCATGCCCTCGATTGAACAAAGCTGATTCTTCGGACAAACTTTACGTCTAAAATTGACAGCCATTGGTTCCAACCAAGAGAACAAATTGAACGCCCTTCAGGAACTTCTGACGAATACCGTCGATTACGCAGGTCTTTTTCCGCCTGCGTCGCTTTCATTGGACCAAGTTGTCGCCAACTATTCTCAATATCAAGCTTCGGATGAGAAATCGATGCTTGCTAGACTGATTCTTCCCGCCAACAAACTACAAGCGTTTGAAAAAGAGGTTCAATCGTCGCCTGATGTCACTGGTTTGCCGTGGAAGATCAGCGGGCTGGTGCCGCCGATTCAATTTAACAACGGGACCGCTTCTGCTGAAGCACTTGAAAATACCTTGGCTACCATTCAAAAATTTAATTCAGATCATTCCGACATCGGCCAAGTTGACGTCGTCGAAGTCAAAGTCACCAACGAATCTGAGCTGAATGCGACAATCGAATCGATTCCAGAATCAATCATTCCGTTTATCGAAATTCCTTTGGCAAAACTAGAACTGCTAGATCAAATTTCGGCAGCCCGTTCGACTCAAAAGGTATTTGCGAAAATCAGAACGGGTGGAATTGCACCGGAACTGATCCCGTCGGTTCAATCCGTCGCCAGCTTTATCATCCGTTGTGCGTCGCTCGAACTTGGATTCAAAGCAACCGCGGGATTGCATCACCCTATTCGATCAGAATATCGTCTAACGTACGAAGAGGATTCAAAAGTAGCCACGATGCACGGGTATCTCAATTTATTCGTGGCGGCGTCGATCGCATTTCATCACAAGACGCCAATCGACACGATTACGGCGATTCTTGAAACGTCCGACGCCAATCAATTCAAAATTACGCCGCAGGCGATTAGTTGGCGTGACCTGACTGTAACGGGGGAACAAATCCGAAAATTCCGTGAACGAGGTTTGGCATCCTTTGGTTCCTGTTCATTTTTAGAACCCGTCAGCGAAATCGTGGCAATAGATAGTATCAACTCCTCTGACATCTTCCCCGATCAAAATTAATTGGCTTACAATCTGACCGCAAAAATAAAACTATCCAATTGTTAAAAGCCAACTCGTTTTTGAGCCACGTTTTTAATGACCACCATTGAATTGATTAAAAAATTCGAATGCCTGACATTCGAAAGATTGAAAGAGAAAACATGCGTCAAATAAACGCCACCCACAATCGCGAGCTTACATCCTGGATCGAATCTGCCAATAAAGATTCCAATTTTCCCATTCAGAATCTTCCGTTCTGCGTTTTTCAACACGCGACTGGCACCCCAAGTATCGGTGTTGGGATTGGCGACCAGATCTTCAATCTCAGGATGGCTGCTTCAGCAGGACTATTCACGGATGAGTTTATCGAGCCATTATCCAGTAAAAGCCTAAATTTATTGATGGCGATGACGGTTGAGAAGCGGGTCGATCTTCGCAATCGAATCAGCAATCTACTTGCCACCGGTGCGGATGCTACGATGAAATCGACTGTCGAAAAAGCTCTGGTTTACCAGAGCGATGTCGAGTTTCGATTGCCTTGCGTGATTGGCGACTATACGGACTTTTACGCGTCGCTTTTCCATGCCACCAACGTTGGGACAATGTTTCGACCCAACAATCCATTGATGCCAAATTACAAACACATACCAATTGGATATCACGGTCGATCTTCCAGTGTGGTTGTTAGCGGGACCAATTTTCATCGCCCAATCGGTCAACTGACGCCGGCAGAAGAAGGGGGCAACCCAACCCGATCAGCCTGCAAACTGATGGATTACGAATTGGAAATTGGAGCCCTGGTCGCTCAAGGCAATGATCTTGGGCATCCAATTCCCATTGATGAAGCTGAAGATTATCTTTTTGGCCTTACATTGATGAATGACTGGTCGGCACGCGATATCCAGAAATGGGAATACCAACCACTCGGCCCTTTCCTTGGAAAATCGTTTGCGACAGCGATATCTCCGTGGGTGATTACGCTAGAGGCTTTGGCTCCGTTTCGATGCCCAGGATTCGAACGGTCTCAGGATGATCCGCCAGTATTGGACTATCTGACAAGCGAGTCCAATTCGATATCCGGTGGATTTGATCTTCAACTGGAAGTCCATTTAAGATCGGAAAAGATGAGAGCAGAAAATGTTCCGGCATTACGAATTTCGCAGGGCTCATTTTCCGATCTCTACTGGACGTTCGGCCAGATGCTCACTCATCATTCCAGCAATGGGTGCAATCTTCGCCCGGGAGACATGCTTGGAAGCGGCACCGTCAGTGGCGTTGCTCGAGCGTCCCGGGGTTGTCTTCTAGAGTTGACCTGGGACGGAGATCGAGACAATCCTGTACCTGGATCTCAGCGGACTCCGATCGTTTTGCCCACAGGCGAAGAAAGGAAGTTTCTGGCTGATGGAGACGAATTGATCATCACGGGTTTTTGCGAAAACGCGGACTACATTCGAATCGGGCTTGGATCCTGCTCCGGCATCGTTTTGCCGCCGGTCGAATAACTTGCGAATCCAATCAACTTCGAATCGCAAATGAGTGGATGTCGACCACTGCATCGCTGTTTTTCAGTCCTAAGCATCACCGGAAAATGTCTCGGTTTGGCAATCTTTCTCGTATTTTGGACGATTTCCATTCAATCGTTCACTCGCAACAATTTTTGATCCGCACTGCCGGTTTCCGCCCCTGGAAACATCCGTTTGAGTGATGTATCGAGAGTTGAAGGCGGTTTTTATAATGAGCTAGACTGCTGACTTGCGAACAACCGCTCAACAAATGAGGTTGTTAAAGCGTCTAATCAGGGAATTGCAACGGGGTCAAAAACTTGAAGATCGTTACTACATTAATTGGATTATTGGCGATTGGCATTACTGGCTGTGTGCCCGAAACTGACTTCCAAACGTATGAAGTTTCCAAGGCAAAGTCGGGTCTCGAATCGCTGAGAAAAAATGTAGCAATCCGCAAGAATCCCGAATTGACTCCCAAACCGAAAAAGAATCGGATGGTGGTTGCCTGGTTTGACCAACCTGATGCTACTTGGTTTTTCAAACTTAACGGGCCGGAAGACCAAGTCAATTTGACGCAGCCGCAGTGGCGACCTTTTTTTGATACGGTTGAATTCGTTGGGGGAAAACCATCGTACGAAATCCCAGAGGGCTGGACAGAAGCTGGACCGCGTCCCATGCGTTACAAAACCTTGCTGATCGGATCCGAAAAAAACCAGATCGAAATGGCAATCTCTGGTTTGCCTCCGAAACAGGGGCGGTTGAAAAACTTGAATCGGTGGCTTGGGCAGATTGGACTTTCCTCAATCGGTGAAGAAGAAGTGGAAACGAAATTGGTCAATAAAGGCAAATTTTTTTTGTTTGATCAAGTAGGTGAAGGCTCGGGTACGATGTCGGCTCCCCGCTTTGCTCGCCAAACTCTCGATCAAACCTCAAACCAAACAGGGACGACCGCCGGTGATTCCAGGCAAATGGATCCTCGACAATCAGGAGTTACCTTTGATTCGATTGAAGGTTGGGAGTCGGGTCGGACATCGTCGATCACGAAAGCTCGGTTCATCAAAAAGAACGGTGAAAAACAGGCAATGATCACACTGATCGAAATGCCTGCCGCCGTTAACGATTGGAAACCCAACGTGATCCGTTGGGCAGGCCAAGTGGACTTCAAACCCAGCCAGGATGAACTTGCCAAACGGACTTCAAAAATCAAAGTGGACAATATTGAGGGGCAGATAATCGACCTGATCAGTGATGACGAATCTCTTTCCGATGGCACTATTGCGGCAATGGTCAAGCACAAAGAGTCCGCCTGGTTTTTAAAATTGACCGGAGACAAAGAACTGGTCTCCGAATCCGAATCAGACTTCCGCAATTTTATCGATTCCATCCGATTCAATTAACCCTGGCCCAACGGGCCGAGAAATCATTCGACACAACCATTTAATTCGACAGCGAACATGGCAACCGATACTTTTCCATCGTATACCCGGGCTGAGTCTAAACGGGCGATCAAACAGGGAATCTCCTACCGTGAGATTGCTCATGCAATCGTAAGCCCACTCGCCTCTCTTAAGTTGACGGTATTTTTGTTGGTATTCGCCGTCATTGTGACCTTCGTCGCGACCCTTGAACAAACGCGGCTGGATGTCTATCAGGTTAAAGTCAAACACTTTTCGAGTGTCTTTGTCGCCATTCCGTTGCAGACCATTTTTGTTCCCAAGTGGTTTTCTTCGCTGCAAAATGTGCCCGGTAATTTGTACATCCCAAGTGGCCTGACCATTCTGGTCGCGATGCTGATTAATTTGACAGCGGCCCACATGCTTCGATTTAAACTGCAAGCCAAAGGGAAGCGATTAATCGGCGGGATTGTGATCAGTAGCATCGCCGCCTTGTTCACATGGGCCATCATTTTCAATGGCCCCAACGCGGAAGGATTTCAAGGCGAACCTCCAATCCCTTGGGAAAAAATGTGGATTGTCCTTCAAATTGTGATGCTTGGGCTTGGGATTGCATCGGCTGCCGCGGGGTTCCTGACAGCTCCCGAGAAAAAGATTGAACGTTGGCTCTGTTTTGCGGGAACTGCGACACTCGGCGGTGCTCTCGGTTTGACGATGTGGTTAGGGGAGAAAGCTTTTATTGGTGATTCTGCCATGAGAATTTTATGGCAAATGATCCAAGCCACGGTTGCCGCGCTGGTCACCTACGTTGGATGTGCGATCCTTTTCAAACGGAAAGCTGGAATCGTACTGCTACATCTTGGCGTGGCTGGTTTGATGCTGAATGAGATTTTCGTCACAGTGACCAATGACGAGCAACGGATGACGATCTTTGAAGGTGAAACCGCCTACACAACAATTGACATCCGCGAAGTTGAATTCGCAATCTTGGATATCTCAGACGATTCAACAGACAAAATCCAGACGATTCCAGGCAGGTATTTGTCTGATGGCCAACGTATTTCCCGGGATGATCTTCCGTTCGATGTGCAATGCAACCGGTATATGCGAAATTCCGCGACGCGAAACATCATTCTTCCGGAACTGAATCTGGCAAACTCGGGGATCGGGCTTGAAAAGGAAGCGATTGAATTACCTGTTAATACCGGAACCGATTCGGATCAAAGGGCTGATCTTGCATCGGCATACGTTGAGATTTTTAAAAAGGGGACTGATCAATCGCTTGGCACCTACCTTGTAAGCCAGAATTTTAGCGAAGACAAATATGATGAAGTGGTTGTCGTTGGCAAAGAATATTATATCTGCCTTCGATTCCGAACCATTTATAAGCCTTACTCTGTCGAACTGATTAAAGCTCAACAAGAAAACTATGTTGGGACCGAAACCCCTCGATGGTATTCATCGGACATCACGCTAAACGATTTCGAAAACGGAATTACTAGCAATCAAAAAATCTACATGAACAATCCCCTTCGTTATGGAGGCGAAACTTTTTACCAATCTGGAATGGGCCCGATCGGAGATGGTCGAAACTACTCCGTCTTCCAGGTAGTTACCAATCACGGATGGATGATTCCATACGTTTGTTGCATGTTTTCGATGGTTGGACTGATCGCGCAATTTGCTTCGTCGATGCTCGGATTTTTAGAAAAAAACCGGCAGAAGAAGAAAGAATGGAAACCAACGGTCAATGTCGCGAATTCTTCCGATTCCCAGGACGCAAAAAAGGGACTTGCACCGTCGGCCAATCGCTTGACATGGATTCTGACATTCTTAATCGCTGGGTCGTTTGCCTACTGGGCTTATTCTCAAAACAAGAAAGCAAAAAATGCGGAAGTCCTTAACGAGGGTATGAAACTGGATCTGCTTGGCCAAGTACCGGTGACTTTAAACGGCCGAGTCTTACCACTCGATTCTGTCGCGCGAAATTCGGCGCTTCAACTTAGTAAGCGTGAAGAGATGATTGACGGATTCGGAAAAAAGAGACCTGCGATTCGTTGGCTGGCCGACACCATGTTCGATGCGACCGGTTACGAAGATTACCACGTTTTTAGAATTGAAGATCGAAACGTCATTTCGTCCTTGAATCTTCCGGTCGAACGGATGACGCATCGCGATTCAGATGTTCGATTCCGATTCACCACAGGAGAGTTGATCCGGGCAGAATCGGATCTGAGAAACTTGATCCCCAACCCTGACTTCAAAGATCCTAAAACGTGGAGTGCTTTTGAAAAACGGCTGGCAAGCGTTGGGTCCCAACTTCAGCGTTTGTACGGTCTGAAGTTCACGTTTGGACGACCAGAAGCCAGCGATGAAAATATCTCACAGCGACTCGATCAGGCGGGGGATGTCATCTCGTCTCCCTACATTCCATTGGTCGTGCCACGTCAATCTGGGAGTGAAGTCGTCGAGGCGACCGACGATTCTAAAGAGCCAGCTTGGGATTCAATTATGTATCTTCAGGATCGGGCGTGGATTGCACGTTTGGGCGAACGGCTACAGTGCCAAACGACTTCAGAATTAGCCACCAAAATTACCGCGGACCTGATTATTCCGTCGCTTCGAGAAAGAGCGATTCGGGCCGGAATTATCCAGCGTCTGCTTTCGACTCCTGAATTTGTCAAAGTTCTCGAAGAACAAAATGGAACCGCCGACCCTAACATTTTAGAACAGGCGATGCTTAAAAATTGGGACAACATTCCCGAAAACTTCAAAAAACCGCTCGTCGAATCGGAAGCTCCCATTGTGGATGCCGTTCTAAAAAATCAGATTCCCGAATACGAGAAAGCTCTCGAGCGCCAGATCGCTGCCATCAACAAGGGTAGCGGCAATATCAACTCCGGCGATCTTGAACTGGTTCAACTATTGCAGAAACTGAAACCAGCCTATCAAGCAAAGGATGCTGATACGTTTAACAGCACTTTGGAGACTTATTTGACCAAAGTCGATCAACTGAAACCTGTTGAATACTCTAAAAGTAAATTCCAAACCGAGATCCATTACAATCGATTTGCTCCATTTTACGTTTCGACGGTTTTGTATCTTGTCGGATTCATTTTTGTGCCGGTTGCTTGGCTGTTGGCGATTCTATTGTTTGCAACATCGCGATCGGGCCAAAAAGATCTGGCACAATTCGTGAATTACCTGAAACCGTGGAATCGTATTTCGTTGGCAATCATTGGGATCGCTCTGATCGTCCATATTTACGGCATCGTTGAAAGAGTCATCATTTCAGGTCGCCCGCCAGTCACAAATCTGTATTCTTCGGTGATTTTTGTATCAGCCGTTTTTGTCCTGATTGCAATGTTGATCGAAAAATTCACGAAACTAGGGGTCGGAAACTTGGTGGCCGCCGCCGGTGCCTACAGTGCTTTGATGTGGGCCTGGACGATGGCGATTGCCAGTGGAGACACCTTTACGGTAATGGTCGCCGTCTTGGACACTCAATTTTGGTTATCGACCCACGTTGTATCGATTTCGATCGGCTATGCCATGACGATGTTGGCCGGTCTGTTCGGAGCAGCTTTCTTGCTCGTCTCGCTAACGACTCCGGTTTTACAACTAAGTTTCATCCGAAAATTACTAATCAATTCAATCTACGGCGTCGTCTGTTTGGGTCTGTTATTCAGTTATTTCGGAACAGTATTAGGCGGCCTTTGGGGGGACGATTCCTGGGGTCGATTCTGGGGATGGGACCCGAAGGAGAATGGGGCTTTAATGATCGTGCTCTGGAATGCCGTTATCCTGCACGCACGCTGGGGCGGAATGATCAAAGACCGTGGTTTGGCAGCGTTGGCAGTTTTGGGTAACGTGATCGTCCTCTGGTCCTGGAAAGGGGTCAATGAATTGGGTGTAGGAATCCACGCCTACGCTGGAAACGAAGATGCAGACACGATGTATATCGTCTACATTGGATTAGCTCACTGCGTCATCGCTGCCTTCACATTTCTGTGGCCCAAAAACTGGTGGTGGAGTTACCGAACACCCAAAGGTACTGTCGCGGCTTAGCAATCTGTCATTGTCGCCAGGAACGAATAGGGGTCCGTCATAACCCAGCCACCAGAAACGAAAACCGAACCCAAAACGGGAACCAAAATTCGGTTTGGCAGGTTAGCTACGTTTAGCACTCGAACCTTTTTAGTCCTGGTAGTTGTTTCGGCGATTGGCATCAATATTTGGCGACGCGGACAAGTCCAACAACGAGCTGTCGATCAGTTAATGCTTTCTGGCGGACAGTGGATTTATCACCATGACGTTTCCAGTCACGATGACTACGACGTTCAACCATGGGTGCAGACTCCCCGATCTGGCGTTGGAGGTTTTCTGGAGTCAAAACTTGGAAAGCCATTGGTCAATTCGATAGCGGGAGTCCGCTTGGTCAAACGGATGGAAAACATCGGAATGCTCTGGAGCTACGATACGCCGATCCATGAGACGCCACCTTGGATTGCCAGTATGAAGTTGAATGATCTGAATCGGCTTGAAGCGTTTTCAGTCGACCTTGAGACCGATCGCCAAGTTGAAATCATCCGTCAGATGCAGGATCTTGAGTACCTGGAACTGATTTCATATATCCGCCGTTCTACGCCCGAGATCGGAAATTTATCGCAATTAAAAACACTTAATCTTGCTACTCGGGTCAAGGATGTCGACTGGATTCAGAATCTAACTACGGTAAAACAATTGCGACTGCGAAAAGTTGGGCCTGCTCCAAGGTTGTTAATTGACGTTGGATTTTTGAAAAACATGCCCCAGCTGAAAGAATTAAAACTGGGGGCGATAAGGCTTTCCAATCTGGAGTCCCTTTCCTCATTGGTAAACCTGGAAAGTCTTGAATTAGTTCATACCGATGTCACCGAATTGGACTGCATTTCCCAACTCCCATTAGAAAAGATTCAAATCATCGATACGCCACTTGCAAACCTCGACTTTGCATTGTCGATGAAAACGCTGCAAAAGCTGGTATTGGTTAGAACTGCCATATCCAGTGATCAATTTCAATCGTGGCAATCGGAAATGAAAACTTACCTACCTGATTTGAAAATAGAGATGATCCCGGCAGAATAGGACTCGGTTCGCTAGGAGGGAACGTGGTAATCATCATCCAACAAAGGGATGAGCTACCAAATAAGTGATCTCCACCTAGCAATTGCTATCCGCCTAACAAGTGATCGCTATCGCAGCAATCTGTGATCGTTGTTAGCTCGGGCCGCTTTTTCCACAGTCGTTCGGATTCCCTGATTGAGCGATATGTTGTGCTTGAAAGTCATTAGATCTTCTCGTCGAATCCGGTACGGAAAACTGGAACCTTTCCGAACCAGCCTTGCGTCCCATTCGGTCGGAAGCCAGTTTTCCAAAAGACACTTTCTGAATTCAATCGACGCTGTCGAAGACTCTTGGACTTTCGATTCCTGGTCCGAAGCCAACAGGATATGATCCAGTTTCCCGCTTACCCATAACCTTGAACTATCGGGTTCAGGCCAAAACTCAACAAAGCCTGCGAATTCGGAATTCGTGCCGAGTTCCTTGGTCAATCGGGGTTCAAAACCTGCGACCAGCCAGCACGGAATGGATGATCCACGGGTGTCCAACTGCATCCAGAACCCTTCTTGAACAGTGCTGGAAACCATGGCTCTGATCGCTTTTTCCTGAGGCTCCCAATCTGCCAAATGAAACCAGGCAAACGCCGTCGTACCATCTTTCTGCGGAACCAGATCGACCTGTAGATTTCTGAGTGCTACGGCTGGAGGAGGAAGCTCTGACTCACGATCGAGGCGGTAATTTTGAGAAGCGCTATGTTCTTCGATCAACATCTCGTCCTCGAAAACAATGTGCCAAGTTTGGGTTGCCCCGTAAGAATCCAACAGATTGTCGTTCAATCTCGACAGGATTTTGTTGAGTCCCAAATTGGTCATCCCGTGAACCCGAAAGGGAATCATCACCGTATTGGTTTTTCCCGTTTGAATCCGGGCTTCCACGACTCGAAAAAGGGAACCCAATTCGGGATCTCTAAATTCGAGTCCATGCAGAATTGTCACGTAGGGATTCGGTGTTTCGATCGAATCAATGGTTGTCGGCAGGCCAAGATGTGCCTGAATTGCTGTCGCCCAACTAGTTGCTGTTTGAGGATGACAAATTTTATAAACCGAAAGGGCTGTCGGAAAAATGCACAACAACGCAAACAGCAATCGGCAAATGATTCTTCGATAACTATCGCTCATTCCTGACTTCCATGTCAGATTACTTGAAGCCTACAAGGACTCCTGATACCAGGCTTAGATCCAAATCTTTGAGGGCATTCTGAAGAGATCCGCGGAATCCGCCAATGCCAATCGGCTTGCGAACAACGAACGTTTTTGGGGCTACTTATCGCGAGCCATCTGGTGGAATAGCTGCCATCTTGCCTGCATTTCTTCGATGCTATCACCGCCAAATTTGTCGATCAAAGCTGCAGCAATTTCGAATGCCACGACATTTTCGATAATGATAGAAGCGGCCGAAAGAGCACAAACGTCGCTTCTTTCATAGCTGGCCTTCATTGGTTCTTTGGATTCCATATCGATCGATTCGAGCGCTTTGGAAAGCGTGCTTATCGGTTTTTTGGCTGCTCGAATGACAAGGGGTTGCCCGTTGGTCATTCCCGCTTCTAGCCCACCAGCGTTGTTTGTTGGGCGTTCATAACCCAGTGTTGGGGAATCCACTTTATCAGGATCAAATCGAATTCCATCGTGAACTTCCGATCCTCGCATCCCTGCGGCGGCGAAACCAAGTCCGATTTCAACCCCTTTAAACGCTTGAACAGCCATGACCGCTTGAGCGATTTTGCCGTCTAATTTTCGGTCCCACTGAGCGTGCGTTCCAAGTCCAAATGGTAATCCCTCCACGACAACTTCAACAATGCCGCCTAACGTATCACCCGCCCTTCGAGTCTGGTCGATCATGAGTTTGATTTCTTCGTCCCTAGATGGGTCAAGCGAATAGATCGCACTCTCGTTTCGCCAGTTCTTCTTCTCTTCGTGCGAACCTTCTCGAGGCGGAATTTTTTCGGGACCGAGTTGAATCACGTAACCAAGCGTTTTGATTCCGAAGCTTTCTAACAGCAGTTGGCACAACCCACCAGCAGCGACTCGAACGCAGGTTTCTCGGGCACTGGCTCGTTCCAGTACACCACGAATGGATCCAAGATATTTGATCGAACCACTCAAATCACCATGCCCCGGTCTTGGACGTGGCAATTCGTGTAGTCTTTCCAGTTTGTAGTCGCTGTTGACAACTTTCAGCGTTACTGGGCCACCGAGGGTGACGTTTTTCCAAACCCCCGTCAAAATCTCGACTTTGTCCGTTTCCAGTTTTTGACGTCCGCCCCGGCCATATCCGCCCTGTCGAAGTCGCAGTAATTCGTCGATAAAATCTGTTTGAATTTCGAATCCGGCAGGAAATCCATCAATCAACGCCAACAGGCATTTGCCGTGCGACTCACCTGCAGTCCAATATCTCAACATGGGGAAATTTCAAAGAGTCAAAAATTCGGTTTGATCGGATCAGCAACGATTCACGAATGCCAGGATTTACGACAAGTGATTCGGATCCAGTCCAAAGTTTAATCGAATCTCAAAACGTTTGCTGCGCGAAATGGTTTTCTATGACACGAACAAAACATTCAGTTCAGACAAAACTTCCGTATTGAGAATATGAGTTGGATTCGAAAAAACTGGTTCCTGATTTCCTTGATCATTTTGCTCGGAATTGGATTTTACTTCTCAAGAAATCTTGATTCGATCTCGGATTTAGGTTGGTTTAAATGGTCGGTTGTCAGCGTGACGATGTTCTTGATGTCGTGGCCACTTCGTTTTGATCACTTGAAAAGCTCGCTTACAAGGCCGCTAGCGCCCCTATTGGCTTGCGGAATCAATCTTGTATTTATCCCAATGGTCACGTGGCCGTTGTCGTGGTTCGCCGGTGCGGAGCTTGGCCCTGGGTTGCTCATCGCTGCAGCCACTCCATCAACCATGGCGTCCGCGGCGGTTTTGACTCGTCGTGCCGGAGGCGACGACAGCGTTTCGATTCTGGTCACGTTGCTCACAAACGGAACTTGCTTTCTCGTGATGCCGTTGTGGATCAAGATTCAGACCGGCAACCAACTGGATTCTGTCGTCCTTGTTGCAACGATCTACAAGCTGTTGTTTTTTGTGGTTCTGCCAATTGGATTGGCTCAGATCATTCGCTTCCATTCCGGCCTTGGAAAATGGGCCAGCCAGAACAAACCTAAACTCACCATTTTCGCATTGATTGGCATATTGATCATGGTTTTTTTGGGGGCGATCAAAATGGGCATTCGATTTCAGTCGCAAGACATAGACTTTACTCTTTGGCAATTGACCTATGTGATTACGGTCGTAGCAATGGTCCATTTGCTTGCCTTTGGGTTAGGAATGCAAATCGCCCGCGTGATGCGAATTGGGCCAAAATCGACAGTCGCGATCGGGTTTTCCGGTAGTCAGAAAACTCTGATGATTGGACTGTCCACTGCGATCAACCTTGGATTCAGTATCATCCCGATTGTGATTTATCACTCGGTACAGCTTATCCTTGATTCTATCATTGCGGAAAAAATGCGAGGCACCGGCGACTGACGCCGGCTTAACGCTCAACCGGTTGGTTTTTTGGTCAACGTTTTTTTGCCAAACATTGTAAGTAAACGGTTGGGATGTGTGTTCGAATCAAAACCTTGGCTAACGCCAAAACGGCTAATGGAATTACAACCTATCAGCCGCTGGCCGTTAGGCCCGGTTTTTGTTTCTTACGTCTCGCCCCGTCGTTCGGCTATGCCAAACGTTGCATAGACTCTGCGGCGAAAAATTTTCAATCGTGAACCGCAATGAGTTCGTTGTGTCTATCTTTGTAAAATGGGCTCTTGGCACACTCAGAGATCGTTGTTTTTCGCTATCTTTTTGAGAATCCCTGCCACCCTGTCAGCCATTTTCAAAATGGTCTAAAATCGGTTGTTATTCAATATGAATTCGTTACCCCACAATCGACGCACCTCCTCACTGGAATCTCTGTTTGATTCTTAGCCGGTTCTCTGTCTGGGCTGATTTGAAAGCCCCCACGCTGACAACATTACAGAGGACAACTTTACGGAAAAATCAATGCGCGAAATGTTAGATGAAAAGCTCCAGAAATTTGAGGAACTGGAAAATCTATTAAGTGACCCCGAAGTACAGGCTGATTCCAACAAAATGGCAGCCGTTGCACGCGAACATGGCTCTTTGGCCAAACTGGCAACCAAATATCGGAAGTTTAAGACTGTCATTAATGAGATCTCTGAAGTTCGAGAGATGGCTGAATCGAACGATCCAGAAGAACGCGAGCTCGCAGAAGAAGAATTGACTAGCCTGCTTGAGACTCGCGAAACGCTTTGGGACGAATTATTGGATATGACGATCGGTGGAGAAGATGCCAATCGTTCCCGATGTGTGATGGAGATTCGTGCAGGTACCGGTGGCGACGAAGCGGCTCTTTTTGCCCGCAACCTTTTTGAGATGTACAAAAAACACGCGGAAATTAAGGGCTGGAAATTTTCACCTCTAGAGTCGAGTCCCACCGAGCTTGGCGGATTCAAAGAAGTCACGATCTCAATTGAAGGGGAGAGTTGTTTTCGAGAATTACAGTACGAAAGCGGTGGACATCGGGTCCAAAGAGTACCCGATACCGAGACCAAGGGCAGGGTACACACATCTGCCGCGACGGTCGCTGTTTTGCCAGAACCTGAAGACGTTGAAATCGAACTGAAGCCTGAAGACTACGAAGTAGAACGTTATGCAGCCAGCAGTGGTCCAGGAGGACAACACGTCAACAAAACCGCTTCGGCGATTCGAATCACTCATCACGAAACCGGGATCGTCGTTAAATGTTTTGAAGAAAGATCTCAGCATAAAAATCTGTCAAAAGGGATGAGAATTCTAAAGTCCAAACTCTACGATCATTTCCAACAGCAAGAAGAACAGCAAAGATCGGACCAACGTAAAAGCTTGGTCGGTTCGGGCGACCGAAGCCAGCGTATCCGGACCTATAATTTTCCTGAGAACAGGATGACGGATCATCGAGTTGGCCTGACTCTTTACAAACTCGACCAGATCATCGCCGGTTCAGTCCAAATGATTACCGACGCGTTGATTGATCATGACAGGCAAACGTTGAGAAGTTCCATGGGTGCGCTCGATTAATCACTTGGGAGTAACAGGATGTCAGAAGCAACCCAGGAACAGTGGACCATCAAACGACTTTTGGATTGGACCTCGGAATATTTTCAAAAGTCAGAAGGGAACACTTCTCCGCGTCTAGACGCCGAAATATTATTGGCTGAAGCACTTGGTTGCCCAAGAATCATGTTATACACGCGATTCGATGAGGTACCCGAAGAGGAAAAATTAGCCCGATTCCGTGCTTGGGTTAAAAGACGTGGCGCGGGCGAACCGGTCGCCTATATCGTGGGCTATCGAGAGTTTTATTCGCTTCGATTTGAGGTTAATTCCAGCGTCCTGATTCCCAGACCCGAAACAGAACATGTGGTCGTTGCGGTTTTAGAAGCAGTCAAAAGCGTGGGCGGAAATCCAATTCGAATCATCGATGTCGGTACTGGAAGCGGGTGTATCGCCATTACCTTAGCCAAACAAATCGGCGATGCACAGATTGCCGCCACCGATATTTCCGAAGAAGCGATAGCAGTTGCCAATTCCAATGCAATCGAACACCGAGTCGACGATCGAATCCGATTTTTTCAGGGGGACCTTTTACAGGCGTTACCTGCTGGAAGCCAGCCTGTTCATATTATCTGCTCGAATCCACCCTATATTGGAACTTCCGAAGTAGGAACGATGGATGGCCAAGTAAAGGATCACGAACCGAATCTGGCTCTGTTTTCGGGAGACACAGGACTGGATGCGACGACGCGATTGATCGATTCAGCCCCCGAATTCTTGCTGCCCGGAGGCTACCTCATATTCGAGTCCAGCCCTTTCATCATTCAGCAGGCCAAAGAACTGGTCATTCAAAACGCGGCCTTCGATTCTGTTGAAATCGAAAAAGATTTCGCGGGCCACGAAAGAATCGTCATGGCGCGAAAGCAGGATACTTGATTGACCGATTCTAACGATTAATTGGGCAATCCCGCTAAAGCCTTTCAAGATTCGATTCGGTTCCTGGTTGACCTTCGGTTATCGAGTCGAATCATTGAATATGAACAAAGGTCGACTCGGAAGAAGCAAACTTGGAAAACTGAAGACCGTTAAATCCCAAGCGGCTCAGCACAGAACCCGCCAATGGATTTCTGCATTTCCAGATTACCTGAGAAGTGAATGCCACTTGTCTGAAAACACGGTACTGGCCTATTCACGTGATTTGATCCGATTCGCGGATTGGTTGGGGAACCGAGATATTCCCCGTTTGATGATTCGGGAGTTATCCGATTACGTAGGCCATCTAGGTGATTTCGAACTTGCCCCCAGTTCGATTGCTCGCAACATCGTCGCGGTCAAAATGTTCTTTCGGTACCTCCAACTAGAAGGGGTACTTGTTGAAAATAAGGTTGAATTGTTAGGTAGCCAAAAACTTTGGCAAAGAGTCCCGTCGGTGATGTCGCCCGCCGAAGTGGACCGTCTGCTTCGAGCACCGCGTAGATTCGAAATTTATCATTTTCGCGATCGTGCCCTTTTAGAGATGCTTTACGCGACCGGTTGCCGCGCCTCAGAAGTTTGTAACTTACGTTTACGCGATGTGCACTTGGACGAAAAATTTTGCAAATGCCACGGCAAAGGAAATAAACAGCGGATGGCACCGCTAGGGGATGCGGCCATTGATACGGTCCGATTATATCTTCAAAGACAACGACCGAAGTTGCGTGCATTGCGTCCTAACGAAACGGACTGGCTGTTTCTGACTCGAAGCGGGCGACGCATGCGAAGAGAAGCACTTTGGGAACTGGTGAAAAAATACGCACTCGAATCAGGCGTTTCTGTCAAAATCAGCCCACACACATTGCGGCACAGCTTTGCAACCCACCTTCTGGCCGGGGGCGCTGACTTACGACAGGTTCAAGAGATGCTTGGGCACGCTAGTATTGCTACAACGCAAATCTACACGCACGTTGACCAAACCAGACTCAAAAAAATTCACAGCACGTATCACCCCCGTGCGTGATTTGAAAAGCCTTTGGCTACCAGCCGATGTTCAAACCCAAAAGTAACCAATTTCAACGGTCAATGGACTGAATTCATCATTCACCGAATCAAAGGCGGGCAAAACTTGTTTAAAAGGCTACTTGCTTGACGATTGAGTTTCACAGAGATGCACTGATCACTTATTAGTGTTGTCTTTGAATTTGACTTTTTCGATCAATTTTTTGATCGTCCCATCGCTTTGCACTCTACCAGAAACTGATTCAATCGCTTTAACGGTGTAACTGTACTTGAGGTTGTAGTCGATATCGAATTGAACTTCGGTATCTGCTCCCTCTTCCGGGTCGCCTTCAGCGGCGATCATTTCTTCGATCAGGCTAGTCAGACTGTTGAACATGTTTTCATCGGTAAAAACGGTATCGTTGTCGACAATGATGCGGCTGATCACACCGTTTTCTCCAGCGACCAAACGGATATCGATTTGTTCAGGAAGTATATCGTCGATGACATCTTCGGTTTGCGATGCCAGCGGCATCTTGATGCTAAAATCCCCTTCCATCGCTGTCACTTTAAACGTCATGACAAAAAAGACCAAAAGTTGAAACACGATATCAATCATCGAAGTCATGTTCAGCTTGATCTCTTCATTTTCGGTTTGCCGAAGTCTCATCAGCTCCCCCCGACTTTCTCTTTGACCCGAAGACTAAAACTTTGCAATTCACTCTCTTGGCATTTGGCAATCAGTTCCTGCACCATCCCCGTCGGCGTATCTTGATGCGAGCGAATAATGACGGCGATGTCCGCTGGATCATTGACGTCTTCTCGTGATGCCGCATTGATTTCCTTGGTCAAAATAGAACCCAACAAGTCAATTCGGGGAATCGGTTGACCCGCAAACTTGAGTGCACCGCTAGGTTCCAGATTCAATATGATTTGGTATTCGGGTCGCACCTCGGGAGGAACCGCGAGAACACTGGTGGGAAGGGTGATTTCTTCGGCTCGATCGACTTCGGAAAAATTCAACAGCAACATAAAAAAGGCGATCAGCTGAAATACCATATCGATCATCGGAGTTAGATCGCCTTCAAGAATTTCATTTTGATCTTTTTTGGCAAACTTCATTCGGACGCCTTAAAATCGTGCCTTGAACGTACGCTCAATTTTTCAGCCTATTTCTTTTTATTACCAACGTTTTCGAAACGCCCCATCAGATTTTCGCTGGTAATTCCAACTTCAAGCACCAGACGTTGAACCCGATTTCTAAGAATGTTGTAGGCGGCAATCGCAGGAATCGCGATCGCCAATCCGATTAATGTCGTTAGCAGAGCGGTCGAAATATTGTCGGCTAATTTGTTTGGGTCGGGTGCACCACCACCTTGTGAAATCGTATTGAAAGAAAGGATCATCCCATGGACGGTGCCGAACAATCCAATCATCGGACTTATCGTTCCGATCAATGCCAGGTAGCTGAGTCGGTGATCCAACTTCATATTTTCGTCGGCCCCGACTTCTTCCATTGCATCAACAGCATGTTGATAACTGCTGGATAATTTGGCCAGTCCCGCGGAAAGCACGTTCCCTAAAAACGACTCGTCGGTTTTGGCCAGTTCGTACGCTTCCTGATACTGTTTTTCATCTAGATGAGCTTCAAAACCGTCTATCAAATGTTGGGGACAAACGTATTCGCGTCTGGCCGACAGGACGTTCATGATGCACAGGGCAACAAGAATGAAGGAGAGCGTCAAAAAGACAAGAATGTATCCCCATCCGAGTGCCGTCAAAAGCCAACCAAGCAAAGATTCGGAATCTTCAGTCGCTGGTGCTTCGGCACCTGGCTCCTGCGCCAATGCAGTCAACGTGGTTTCCCATGGAAGAATCGGCAAAGCAAAAATGGCAACCACGCCCAAAACAATGAGGACTTTGGGAAACGTGATGCGAGCGATTTGGTTGAAACCAGCCCGAAAAAATAATTGCATGCCTTGGACTCCGATTTTAAGTTCAGGAAGGAAATCTTATTGTAATTGACATTACTCTTTGGAAAACCCAGTCACGAAGATCGAGGACGGCGAATCCCGCAATTTCAAGCTTCAAACCTACTATTTCAATACGACGCCCAGTTTCGAGTCGGGCTCAATTTCGCCGCGGATTGACTTGCTTACTTATTTTAAAGCTTGCCAGCCCAATACGAATTTCGGTAACGCGACTTCAATGTCTCACGAGCAGTTGCAGCGCGATCGGTGTCTTCTAATTTGGGCCAAAGCAACGCCAAGTGATAAAGAGATTCCGCATGAGGGCCGGATTCAGAAGCGTACAACAAATGCGTATGTAAATAGGCCCTCGAGGCTTCTTTATTTTTACCTGCTTTTTCAAATACCAAACCCAGTGAGTTGTAAACATTAGCAAACACCAATTTATTGTCCGAGTTTTCCCGACCAATCATTTCCTCCAGAACTGCCTGGGCACCGGCAATATCACCCATCATGCCTTGAACTTTAGCCAAACCACATTGGGCCAACAGCTTGTAAGTTTGAGCGATCGATTCGTTGGATTCCTCGTTCATCAAGGTTTGAAACGATCGCTTTGCTTCTTGCAGACTGCCTAATTCAAGCTGCATCGAACCACGCAGATAAAGCCCTTTCACGCGATACTCGACCCAGTCGCAAGAAGCCATCTTGTCGAACTCTTTGGCTGCCAAATCAGGTTTTCCAAAAGCAAAAATCAATTTGCCATAGGCTTCCATAGCGGGATACAAATTCCAGTTTTGAGAATATTTGTTGATAAACTTTCCGACCTCAGCCCCCGCTGCTTGGGGCGTGATATTGCCGCCTCGAAGCGAAATTTGTGCGGTTGAATAAGCTTTAATGAAATCGATTTCCGCCTGAAGAAGTGGATTTCGAATCGGCTTATCGATTTTCGCCAATGCCTCGAGGGCGTCGGAATACTGCCCCGAATTCATGCTTTCTCTCGCCCGATTGACTTCACTCGGTTCTTTATCAAAAGCAAGGCGGCGAATTTCCCCGGCAGGTACTTCACGACCATCCACAACGACTGCAGTCGGGGAAACTTCGGAAATCCTGCCGGTGACACGAGTGGTTCCGCCGGCCGATTTAAGTCGATAAACCGCATCTTGGGCCATCATCGTTCCGCATAACACTAGACACAACGTAGCCAGGATGAGAAAGGAAAACTGGGATTTGATCATGATTCGTTTTTCGTTGTCGGTGATTGAAAGGATGGGCTCAACACGCACTCAGCCACAAAAAGACCACTAGCCTCCGCTAGACTTGATCCGTTTTTCAAGGTCATCAAATTTCTTTTTCCATTCAGCCGATCCTGCAAAAGTGGGATCTCTTTCTCTCTGGTTTTCGATCTCTTTTCCAGCCGATTTGATCGCCTTGGTATTTTTCAACAAAATGCCATATTCCAATCTGCATTCGACAATATGGTAAAGAGCCTGGAAGTAGGTGTTTTGAAATTTTTCTTTTCCTCGGGTCGCAAGAAATAACTTTTCCCACCCCCAAATTAACTTCTTGGTCCGTTTGGTTTTCGGATCTTTGACAGGTTTGGCACCTTTAATGGCTTCGACGTAACCCTTTGGGCGTTTGGCAGCCTTGGCCGCCATTTGAACTGTTTCGGTCGCATCAATTTGTAAATTGATAGCGGGTCCGGTTGACTGAATGATCGCAACAAATTGTTCCAATGCACCTTCAAAGTCACCCGTGCCTCGCAACGCCAGAGCTCTTTGGCGTTTCAATTCGATACCCAGCTGTTTTTCTTGCGGGTCACCTTGGAAACCCATCTTTTCAGCTCGAGTCAAAGCCGAATTCGCTTGATTGAATTTTGGCTTGGCTTCGGCTTGAAGTCCGTCCTGGACCAATTGATTGGCCACAGACAACAGGGTCGAACCCGCCCAAAGAACAGTTTTGGCGTCGTCGGATTCTTTTTCTACCGACTCCAAAAACGAAGCAAGGATGTTGGCGAATTCTTTCTTTTTGCCTTCGTCGTCGATGGTATTAAAGCCGGACAACAGTTCTTTCGCCATCATTCGGTATACGATAGCCAATCGATTACCATCCGCAGGATCGTTACTTTTTTCGGCAGTTTCTTGCATTCCCGAAATGATCCCGTTCGCTTTGTCGATCCAAACTCGTTTGTCATCCGCCTTTTTCATCGCTGCCAAATAGACCTTGATAGCGGTTTTGTAAGTCTCACGGCTGTAGGCGTCGGCGTAGCGACCTGAGACGGCGGGATGTTTTTTAGCCACCAAAGTCAATGGAGCAAGGGAAACATTTTCCAATTGATTGACCGCCGCATCGACATCCCCTGACTCAAGGTAGGCATCGACCAAAAATAGGGATCCCGTTGCGGTATCGTAGTCTAACGAATCCAAAGAAGCGGCTTTGACTCCTTCAGCCATATAAGTTTTCGCATTGTTCAACATTGATTGAAGCGTTGTTGGGTCCGAACCAGATTTTAACTTTGCCAAGTAATCCCGAAACAACCTTTGTCCAAGCCGAACGGCTAATGGGCCACGAGCGGACGACGACTCAGGAATCTTTAAAAAGAACTTTTCGGCAACGTCATAGTTTTTATTGTTAATTGACAGGCGAGTCATCGTTCCGGCCGCCGAACCTGCTTGATTTGATCCAGGCCAACGATCGATGACGGCATTGCAGACGCTGGTCAGCTTTTCCTTCTCAAAATCCCTTTCGTCAGGATCAGCCTGATCCATCATTACCGAATAACTTTGAATCAGTAAATTCATTGCCTGACGTGTCCCGTCGACGGTCGGATATTTATTCAACAGGAACTCGGAAATTATGGCAGATTCAAAATATTGCTGATTGACGAAGTAACAAAAGGCTTGCAGATATCGAATATTATTGATGTCAGCCCGAATGGTTTCTTCGTCGGCGAATTCCAGGGCTGTATTCAGCTGTGTGAGAGCGGTTTCGGTCAATTCCGAGATTTGGTTTTGCAAGCCATCCAATCCCCGCTGAGCCTGCGCTTTAACGGTCGGGTCGCTGGATGCAGCCACTTTTTTTCTTGCCTGGCCCAAGTCCGCTAACAGGATTTCGATTTCGCCGATTGTGTCTTTGCCAGCCTGACGTGCATCGTCAAACGTTTTGGGAACGACGACTTCACTTGCCACTTCAGAAACCGAGATGTCCCAATCGCTCAACAGATCTCGGGCGGTATCGCGGTACTCGCTTGGCGTTCTAGCAACGTTTCGGAGCACTTTACCCGCGGCTCGAAGCATCGCCTTCGATTCCTGATTCGCCTTAGGTCCACCTTTTTCTTTGATGGCATCTGATTTGGCTTTTTTCGCCTGAGCTAATTCTAGCTGCACCCTCAACCAGTCAGGATTTCTAATCTCCATCCGATTAAGAACACTGACGGCTGGCTCTAATAACTTAATCGCCTTGTTGAACGGATAGGGTTTTGTCTGCTTCCAACTTTCACATGCCAGAACGTAGGATTCCAACTTCAAAGACTTGATTGCCGAGTTATTTCCAAGCTCAAAAATATTTTCCAAAAGATCCAAGGCAGCTTTGTGTTTACCCAGCTTTTGATTGCAACGGGCGGCATAAACGCAGGCTCGCAAGCCACTTAAAAATCTTCGGTAATCGTTGTAAACATCCACATATTCGTCGGCAGCTTTTTCCAATTCTTTTCTTCGTTCAGGACTGTTGTCTGGGTAGGTGTCCCCCAGTTTTTCGGCAACCATAGGGATCGCGACCCTGACGTCGGTGTACAAATTTTGGTACAAGTTTCGATCTCGAATCGTCGTCGGATCTTCAGCGTCCAAAATAATGGCATCTTCACTGTTAGGGTCGATCAGGCGGCGAATCTGAGATTTAGATTTAGAATATGCCTCATAGGAATCTTTCAACAATTTGCGAGCAACCTTGTAGATTTCTTCCTTCTCGCTAACCGTCATTCGATCCGATTCAGTCTGGCTTAGTTGACTGGATGCTCGCAGGTAAAGCAGGTTGCCTTGGAACCGAAGCGTTTTTCCGCTGACTTTTAACGACTGATTGTTTTTGGCATATTGTGCCAGGAGGGCTTGGGCCTGATCCAAACGAGTGTTGATTTCGTCGCGGTCTCGAGAGGATCGAACGCTCGAAATCAGCACTTGGGCACGTTCGAAAGGAATTTCCTTCTTGAATTCAGGATTGACCAGTTTTGAAGTCTCAGCTTCTTTCAAATAATCGAGCGCGACGTCGTAGTATCCCGCGTCACGAAGAGCTTCCAAAAATTTTTCGGCAGGTTCATCCGCATTCAAACCACTGGCAATAATCGCGAAAAAGTTGAGAGCCAAAAAAAGAATACTCGTTTTCATATTTTCTCCCGGGAGGATCTCTACAAATATCTGCCTTCGAAAAACAACCCAATCTGAGCATCGGAAAGACATGTTGCTCTAGCCCGCCAACGCCTTATTGGAATTGAACTCCCTTTTGCAAATATTGTTAACCAGCACAGAAATTTATTCAATCTCTTGCAACAATCGAAAGACCGCCAAAACTTCGGAATGAGACAGGGCAGGGGAAGGGAGACTTGAAAACGGACTTTCGTTTTCATTATTCATCCCGCAAGCTCCAAAGTACAGAGAATCTGCTTGAATTAATCCCACAAATTTGAGCAGCCTGATCGACTCAGCAGCATCTGCCGCCCATTTCCAGCAAAACAAATGACTGGCTCACCAGTACTGACCGGAACCTCGATTTACAGGCAAAACTTCAGCCAAGTCTCTACAATATTGATTACGAGTTTTTTAATCTGGTTGACACAGTTCGATTTGTTGAAATCGCGATCAAGTGCCAAATTGATTTTTTAAACCCATTGAAAACAATCAGGCGGGCAGGGACCGATTGACATGCGTTTTGCGGAAAATAATCAGGAACAGGACAACCTTCGCTCGATGTCCTTTGTCAATTATCAGAAAGCGATTAGCCGAGCAGCAAAACGCCGTCTCTACATTCTGTTTGGACTTTTGCTACTTGTCATCTACCTGATGAACGAGGCAGGGAAACCCGAAAGTTGGGAATGGATGGGTTTTGACAGAAATAACGAATCAGCTCAGTCGCGATTGAACTCATCTGATTCATCAACGCCGACTTCCACTGACACCGACACTCCATCAACAGAAAGCTATGAAACGGTCACCATTGTTCCAGGGCAGGATCTGAATCGACAGCCCGACGATTCCGCCCTGCCGAACTCAATTTCGCCGTCCAACCAAAATTCTTCGTTCGAAATTTCGGAATCGAAAATCGCGCCTGACTACCCTGTCGCCGCAGCCGCTTTTTGGAACCAATTGCTCCGCAGGTTTTCGGACAACCGAAGACAACAAGTCATTCAATTGATCCGAGCGATTCGAACCGGAAATCAGATAGAAAGTCAAAAAAACCGTGACAATCAAAACTTGATTCAAGCAATCGCCAAAAGACGGAACGCTTTCCACCAGACTCTATTTGATGATTTAGCGGTCACTCCGAATGGGACGGAACAAAAGAAAGAACTGTCCGCAAAGCTTTTTGAATCCACTGAAATTTGGTCCAAGAAAGTCCTGCCCGCACTTGAGTCGGCTGCCAATGGAGAGGACTTTACGATGGGACAACGACAGGCAGTCATTCAATTACAGTCGGTACTAGACGACTGGATATTTTCCGAGGTCAAAGACAAAACGTCGCTGGGATGGGATGGCGATTCATTTTCATGGGTTCGATTATGGGAAAAAGTTTTAACCAATTCCTCCGAAAATGGATTGACGACGTCCCGGATTGAGCTTCTTGGACAGCCTCAATTTTATCGCGGTAAAAGAGTAAAAGTTGCCGGTTGGATTCGTGCCATTCAAAAGAAAAAAGTGAAAACTTCCAGCCAGCTAGACATCCCTTTTTACTACGAATTATGGATCCGCCCACGCGAATCGAAGCTCGGCCCATTGAATGTTTTTGTTGCCGAATTGCCAGCGGATTTCCCGGTATCCCCTGACGAAAATTACATGGACGTCAATATCGACGTCAGTCTGTCAGGATTCTTTTTCAAAGTACGATCGTTCGTTAATGGCGAACAACAGGTAGATCATTGCCCCGTCATTCTTGCAAAGACACTTGGTCTGACCCCAGTTTTTGAATCGATCGCTGAGAAAAAATGGAAACCTGATCGAACTTTTCTGGTGGGAGCCTTCACTCTCATTCCAATGATTGCCATCGGGTTCGCGTGGTTCGCATTTCGTTCGTCAATAACCCACAAAAGAGAACCGGGCGTCGTCGCTTCTAAACGGATTGAAAGTACCCTAGGCCAACTCGAAAAAGATCCTTCCATTCAGTCCGATCTGGAAAAAGTCATGACTCTTTACGACAAAGATCTGGAGGTTTCCCATGAGGAAGGTCAAGGGTAGTCAAAAAATGAGACCCCAAGATATACAGGCGGTCCAGCATTCGTCAGCATTTTGGATTGTATTGATTGCTTCGTTGGCGTCTTTCATCGGTCAGGTTCAAAGCTCGACACAAGACCAGGAATCCAAGCCAATCGAGTTGTCTGGTTTTTCGATCAGCCAAACCTACGAAATCACGGACGACTTAAAGTTCAACTTGGAAAATCGGATGCTGCAGCAATTGCTGTTTCGCATCTCCAAAACCTCACCCAACAGCCGGTGTGAATATCGCACTTACACCTACGGCACGGCTTGGTCCGCAATCATCCAGAAGACCGAAGACCTGAGATGCCGACTGTTCCAGCGATCCGGTCAAGTCACCCAAATCGAAGCTTTTCGTTTCCCTGGGTCTGACGAGAACAGCGAGATCAAAGCGGTTTACGTTTGCCAGTGCCAAACGGATGACGAACAGCCGTTCTGGGTTGCAACCTTATCTATCCCACGGGCGTGGGTGAATCAGATCAAAAATCGAAAGCTGCAGCTAGAAGAACCGATTCAATTCGAAGGCTTTTTATTTGGTCGGGTTCAGACTGAGTCCAAAGATCAGAATGTCCCTCTTTTTGTTAGCTCTGCCCTTCAATGGTATCCCAGTCAAATTCAGTTTGAAACACTCGCCCCTTCCCATCTGGAATTGGCGAAAGCTGGCTTTGATATAAGCTTGCTGGATCTTGCAAGAAAAACGAACACAAAACCGCTAAGCAAATTGGATGCCGAGGCTTTCTATCGGATGCTGGGGTCGATCACAAAAGTCGAATCGAAACAGAGTGAACCGATCGCTTTTGAAGAAATGATGAATTCTGCTTCGACGGTGTTTGGAAAAAGAATCCAGATCCAGGGCATCATTCGAAGCTGTTCGTTAATCGAAACGATTGATCCTGACTTTAAACTAAGGATGGATCTGGATCGCTACTACCAGGTCATGATTTTTCCCGACCTGGATGGTAAGAATATTGTCATTCGAAACAAAGATGGCAGGAACGACGTCAATCAAAGGTTCCCCGTCACAGTCTGCTTTCGCAACCTTCCCAAAAACTTTTCACCGCAATCGTTAAGTAAAAAGAATTGCCAGATCGACGGGTATCTTTATCGATTTTGGAGATTCCAAACCGAACGAACGGACCAGAAAGGATTCGACGGCCAAATCAGCCCCCTGATTATTGCCGATACGATTGAAATCTTGGAACCAGTCAATCGACAACTCGATGGTTTCCTTTACGGCTTTATCCTGTTGGTTTTAGGAGGCATTGTGGGAACTGTGTTCTTTTACCGATATGCCGATCGCAACCACAAATCACCCGGCACAAAGATTCTTGAGGAACTGCCAACTCGGCTCGATCTCGAGAACCAAGAATTGGACCAGTTCGTCCGCAGCAATCAGGAACCAGGCACGAATGAACCGGATGTGCCGGAGACCGACGTTCAAACCGATTCCGCCTTGGAACACTGAACTGAAATTCACCCAAGCCGAGCCTGAAATAAACCCAACCATAAAGTGACTGCAAAACTGGCCTGCGATAACTGCCGGTGTCGGTTTTCATGCCCCCGCACTTGATTCCATGAAAAGTTGCCGACTTGACTAACCAGACCCTTGAAAGTCTTGGATTGCTGCGCAAAATTCCGGGTTTGCATACCAATTTGAGGATCCCATGAAATCCCCCGTTAAAGTTACTGTTACCGGTGCTGCTGGACAAATCAGTTACGGTCTTTTGTTTCGAATCGCTGCCGGCAATATGCTTGGCCCCGATCAACCGGTGATTTTGCAACTTCTGGAGATCACACCGGCGATGGATGCCCTGAAGGGTGTTGTCATGGAACTGGATGATTGTGCGTTTCCACTTGTCCACGGGATTACCCAAACCGATGACCCCAATGTGGCATTTGCTGATTCAGATTATGGCTTGCTGGTCGGCGCGATGCCACGAAAGAAGGGGATGCTTCGAAAGGATCTTTTAGAAGCCAACTCAAAGATCTTTTCGGTTCAGGGGAAAGCGATCAACGAGAACGCCAAATCTTCGATTAAGGTCTTGATCGTCGGTAACCCCGCCAACACCAATGCTTTGATTACTACCGCCAATGCACCCAACATTCAGGCAGGCAACATCCATGCAATGACACGCCTGGATCATAACCGAGCGATTAGCCAACTAGCGAACAAAACGGGGCAGTCATCGACTAGCATTTCGAAGATGACGATTTGGGGCAACCACTCGGCGACCCAATATCCCGACATCAGCAACACCGTTATTGACGGTAAACCAGCCAAAGAATTTATTGACGATCAATGGTACAAGGAAAACTTCATTCCAGCAGTCCAACAAAGAGGGGCCGCAATTATTGAAGCTCGAGGAGCGTCGAGCGCGGCATCCGCAGCCAACGCCGCCATCGATCATATCTACACTTGGGAGCATGGATCCAGTGAAGGTGACTGGGTGAGCATGGCTGTCCCCAGTGACGGAAGTTATGGAATTGATGAAGGTTTGATTTATTCATTCCCCTGTACTTGTTCAGGCGGGGAATACCAGATCGTTCAAGGACTTGAAATCGATGAATTCAGTCGAGAGAGAATGGATGCTACGATGAACGAACTTCGAGAAGAAAGAGACGAAGTAAAAGATTTGTTGTAATAAAAATTCATCACTCAATGGTAAGAAAAAACCGTCGACCAACAAATCAAATTCGTTAATTCCTATCAAGCGTTAGAGCAAAACCTCTAACGCTTTTTTTTAAGTTGACGGAACCGATGGTGCTAGCGAGATTTCGAAAGCTGGCGTTGTGATGACAGTCTTAGGTGACACGAATTCTCAACCGCACTTTTCAGTTGTGCAGTTGACACCTTTCGGGAACTGTTTTACAAACTCGGTTCTTAAGTTTTGAACGTCCTGTCAATTCACGAATGACGACGTATGAATAGAATCAAGATTAGTCCGTTGGCCACGACCGATCAACGATCGGATCAATCTCAACAACGATCAAATTCGGTGAGGTCGTTCGACAAGTTGTCGATCCACACCAATGAAGAATTTACGACCTTCGTGCCGCTTCACTACGAAAAAAATTATTCCTACCCATTGATCGTTTGGTTGCATTCAGATGGGAAAGATGGCAACGAATTAAATGAGATTCTTCCCCATGTCAGCGTCAGAAATTTTGTAGGAATTGCTCCCAAGGCACCGGTAGGAAACTTTGAAGCGGGTTATTTTTGGGAACAAGAAGCCGACACAATCGACTTTACCCATGACTTGATTTCTTCCGCTTTGGATTCGGCAAAAAACCGATTCAACATCAACCGTCACCGAGTATTTCTGGCCGGGGCGGGAGCTGGCGGAACCATGGCCTACCGAATTGGTTTGGAACGTCCCGAACTTTTTGCCGGCGTCATCTCGTTAAATGGTCCTCTCCCAAAAGAAGAACGGCCGTTGATGCACTGGAACACCTGTCGCGATTTACCAGTTTTCTGGGCGCATAGTCGGCAATCTGGCGACTTCCCACAATCACTGCTTTGCGAACAACTTCGTCTTCTTCACATTGCCGGATTCTCTGTCACGTTGCGGCAATACCCTGGCGAAAAGTGTCTTCATAAAAAGACACTTGGGGATCTGAATCGCTGGATCATGGAGATGTTCAGCTCGACCATTTCATAGTGAATAGGTCAGGCTATGCGTGATAAAGCGTGCCACGACTTTGATTTTCTTGCATGCTTTTCACTTAGGACTCGCCATAAATTTAATTTTCGGCTTGTATCACTGAAAGTTCGATTATCGTGGGCGATTCAGTAAGCAAGCCGGCAAATCAATGCTTCGCGAGTACTCAGTTCGACGGTTTCACGCTCGATCGCTGTGGGTCATTTTGTGGCTAAATTGTAGGCGGAACCCGCACCATGAGTTTGCCGCCATCGAAGTAACTTCCATTGACAAGATTCGGCAAACTTCAGTAAAAGAATGCAGGAGTGTCGATTATTTCGTGCTTCCCAATCTAATACGATGCCATCCAGCGAGCATGGTGGCGACCCATTTTTTGTGGACAAAATGGCTCGGTCGAATTTAGTGCAAGGATGCACGGGCAGATAAAAAATGGAATTTCCAAGCGACTCGGCTAAACCTCCTAGCCAGATTTTGGTTCATAAAATCGTCAACAAACTTCTCGACAGCCTCGAATCAAAGCTTGTCTCGTTGCAAATTTCGCTCGAAACCGACCTAGAGTCTGTCAAAACCAGCGGTCACTCGATAGCTGTTGAAAGTGCAACCGCGGCCTTATTGGAAAATGCCATTCAGGCAATGCCGGACGGTGGAAATCTGTCGGTCACACTGATCGATTCGCCTAACCAATGGGAATTGGAAGTTGCGGACAATGCCAGTCGCGACTTCGAAGAGAAAATCGTTTCCGAAAATAATGCCTCATTGAACAAAGCAGTCACAGTGGCCAACCAACAGGGCGGGGAAGTTCAAACCTGGAATTGTCCGCTAGGTGGTAAGGCTCATGTACTGGTGATGCCTCGTTCGCGACCAGATTCACCTCAAAGCAACCGTTAAACGTATCGAAAACGGGGCCACAGAAGGTTCTTAACGAAAGATTGGATTCATGAATTTCAATCAGCTTTTAAAGCAGATCTCATCGACAAGATTTCGGGCGTTCGCCCTCGCGGTCGTTGTCGTGGCGATCGTAACCTTATTGCAAGTCCAGCAGCTTAAGCGCAACCTTCCGATGTGCCAGATCCTCGGAAATCAGGGTTTTGAAGTTGCCGAATTGCAAGAGATCGAAATCGCGTTAAGCAAATCAGATTTGACTCAGTACCGAATTGAAAATGGGCACCTCAAAGTCCCAGTGAGCCAAAAAGCAAAATACCTCAAAGCGATAGCCGATGCAGATGCACTTCCCGGCGAGCACGAAATGAGCGAACAGTCAGATCGGGCCGCATTCAACCCTTTTCTTTCTCGAACCCAACAAATCGCAATTCAAAAAATTGAGAAAAAACAACAGATTAAAGAAATGGTGTCCCGGCTGCCGTTTGTTCGGCAAGCTTGGTTTGAAATGGACCAAGTAGAATCCAACTCAGCGTTCCAAGCACCCCAACAGTCGGCTGTCATTTCGATTCGGCCTTTGGATCAGCAGGCATTATCGGACCAAAATGTGCATACCGTCAAAAGAATGATCTCCGGAGCCGTCGCCGGTCTTCACGTCGAAGACATCGTCGTGATTGATCTAAGCATTGGATTTGCCCATCACGATCACAATGATCCCAATCTTGTGCAGCAACAACGCATTCAGCAGTTAACCAAGGGATACCAGAAAAGTTATCGCGACGCGATTTTGACCGCGACCCGAAAATTTGAAGGGATCGATGTCGAGGTAACCGTTGAAGTGATCCCAATAGAAGAGCCGATTGAATCAGTTCAGGATCCGTTTCACTCGACGGTGCAACAAGCGACCGCAACCACCAAGGCCACCTTTTATTCTGCAGGGGCAAACGGAGTTGCCTCGATCCAAGACTTTCCTTCGCCGCCGGCAACTCAAATTTCTTCCCAATCGTCAAACACTGGGTTCCAAAGGCCTTTATCCCACACCAAACGGGTTTCGGTAGAAGTCAACGTACCAGAACCACTTCTTTTCCAAGTATATGGTCCGGCCAAGAATCCCGGAAAATCTGGCAAGGCCCTTACCACAAAAGAACTGGAACGTGACCGAGTCGAAAAGTTCGATCTGATCAAGGTCGAACTGAGTCGCCTGATTCAACCGCTCATCTCCGATTCAAGCTACTTGAGTCAGTCGAAAAATCCGATTCGATTCGAATTGATTCCGGAAGTCAAAAATACTAATTCTGCCTGGGTAACCAACACTCAGTTGATTCTTGTCAGACAATGGCCATCTATCGCAGTTCTCGGAATCGGACTAATTCTAATTGCGTTAATGACCAGAACCGATCAAGCAACTGACTACTCTTCAACCGCATCGGATCTACCGGTTTCGTTAGGAATTCACCGACCTGAATCCACTACGGAATCAGATTCTTCAGATTTTCGGATTTCGAAGATGATTGAAAAAGACCCAGACGCTGCGGCCAAAGTGATTGAATCCTGGATTCGTGACGCGGCATAAAGTCCATTCACTTGCTAGCGAAAATGCCCTTGCCTTCGGTTTCAATTTTCGCGAAAAGACTCGACGGTCGGTTCTAGGAATGATTTTGAGCCGACCTGAAAACTAGTTCTCCTTCATCCATATCGTCAAGGAAGGCGCGTGAGATGAATCAAAATAAAAAATTATTGATCCTGATTGCAGTGGCATGCTGGTTCGGATTGCCTGATCGGTGCTTGAACGTTGCGTCCGGAATTTACCAATTGCAAGGAACCTATCCGACTCCTGCGTCGGACGCATGGACCGCTCCCAACACTCTCGGCAACAAGCGGGACAGATCAACACGGCCTACAAATGCTTCGGAGCCGCTTGCCGATTCTGCCTTTCCGATGCCAAATTATCCAGCGATCGATTCTTCAGTTCGACACGCGGATTTGAGTACGCCATTATTCTCGAATCAAGATTTTCCCGAAACTTCCGAAAGTTATCCGCTCACTCCCGAACAAGAATCATCGTGGAATTCGGAAGGAAAATGGCTCGACCCGATCGAAGCCTTTCTGAAAGAAAATGAACTGGGAAAAACACTGGGAAGCCTCGCTCTAGTTTTGGGGCTATTTTTCGCATTTGTCTGGATGTTGGGGAAATTCAATGTATCCAAGCCAAGTCGCATTCCTAACGAAGTAGTTGAAGTCATTGGCAATAAACCGTTCGGGCAACGCCAGAGCCTTCAACTAGTAAGACTTGGTAGCAAGTTAGTTTTGCTGATGAACAGCCCCGAGGGAACTCAGCCAATCGCTGAAGTGACCGAACCAGCCGAAGTGGAATACTTGGCCGCACTCTGCATGGGAACCACCAAGGTAAAAAAACCAACAGCAACTTCGGAATTAGCTATTCTACAGGCTGCTCATCGTATCGAAAAAGCAATGCAAAACTGCCAACCCCAACATTCTGATTTGCCGGCGCGACTTTCTGAACTCCTAAGGATCCTCGAAAACTCCACGGGCACACGGTTTGAGGCGTGACTCAGTCATTTTCAAATCGTTGACACGAAAAAAACATTTGCCGCCATTCAAGAAAACCTTGTTTAACAAATAATCAAACTTAATTCATTCCAAAACCGCCCTAACATCAATCCCAAATTTGTCCTTCAAAAATGATCGACTTGCTGCCAACCCAATTTCGAAAAGTCCTGATTCCAAGCGTATTTTGGATTCTATTGTCGGGGATCAGTTTAGGGCAGGACCTTTCGGAATCATGGCAGTCGCCCGGTTCATCCAATCTCATCGCCAGCCAGGGGGACACCTACAGTCCAGACAACTTCGTCCGAAGTCAAATTGGGCTGGCCAGTTATCAGGAAGAATCAAAATCCACGATTGCAGATAATAAGATTCCGGCATCGAACAGTGGCCAGGCCAGTTTTTCCGACATGGTCCCGTTTGTTGATCTGAACGACCGTGCGAAAGTCAATTCGACGATTCAGACGGTGCTTTTAATCTCGATTCTTAGCCTTGCCCCCGCCATTTTGCTGATGGCAACCAGTTACATCCGAATCATCGTGGTGTTGACCTTGCTTAAACAAGCTTTCGGAGCCCAACAGCTTCCACCCAACCAGGTGATGACGGCGTTGGCATTGTTCATGACCATTTTGATCATGGCACCCGTCTGGAATGATGTGAAACAAAACGCGATCGATCCATATGTCCAAGAGGATGGCATCAGTCTGCAGGAAGCATGGGATCGAGGCAATGTTCCGATTAAAAACTTTATGGTCAACCAGATCTTGGCTTCGGGGAACGACCAGGCCATCGCCATTTTTTACCGCTACTTGCCAGCCGAAAACTCAAACTACGAAAATCGCCGACGGCCTCCGAAAGAACCTGCAGTAAAAATTGCGGACTTGAAAAACGCCCCGATCAACGTGATTTTGCCTGCTTTTATTGTCAGTGAATTAAAGGTTGCTTTCTTGTTAGGGTTTCAAATCTATCTGCCATTTCTGGTCCTCGATCTTGTCGTCTCAGCGGTAACGGTTTCCTCTGGCATGTTAATGCTCCCTCCGACGATGGTCAGCTTTCCGCTGAAATTATTTTTGTTCGTTCTGGTAGACGGATGGAATTTAGTGGTTGGCATGCTTCTTCAGAGTTTTCAACTAATTTCTTGACGGAATCAAACCAGTGAATTCACAAGATACGATCGACATGGCCCAATCCGCAATTCGGGTTTGCATTCTTGTAGGAGGTCCCATCTTATTGGCCAGCATGATAATCGGTTTAATCGCCGGTTTATTCCAGGCACTGACTCAGATTCAGGATCAAGCGATTTCATTCGTTCCGAAAATTGTAGGCTTGATGATCTTGATCAGTTTAATGCTTCCCTGGTCGATGAATCACTTGGGCGATTTTGCCAGTCAACTATTTGGCAAACCTTACTTAAGCTTGACCAACGGGTTGACGCCGCTTGATCAATCAAAAGAAAACAGAAACGGATTTTTAAGCCCCGATCGCCCAAGGCAACGGACGGCGTCAGTCGCAAACAGTGTTTCCAATCCGCCCCCTATCGAGAGACGTCAATTCTCGATACCGAATTTTTCGCCTAGGTTCGATTCCTCAATGCCGAAATTGAGATCCAATGACTCGTCCAGCCAGATTAAAACCCACCGAAACGAGTTGCCGCGAACGAATCAACCGTTTCGCCTCCCATCTGCGCGACCTAAGCAAAAAAATCGCTCTTCCAATTTGAGTGGTTAGATGAATTCACTGGTTTTGATCCTGCTCATATTTACGCGTCTAACCGCAATGGTTCTGACTGCTCCCATGCTAGGAAGCCGCAGTATCCCCTTTCGGTTTCGAATGGGTGTCAGCCTGATTTTGACGATTTCCACTTATGGCCTAACAGTTCAGCCGCACGTAGATCCAATCGAGTTTATGCCTTTACTGTTTTCCGAAGCAGCCATTGGGCTGATGCTGGGATTGGGGATCATGATTATTTTTGTCGCCGCCAAAATGGCCGGGACCGTAATCAGCCAAATGTCAGGAATTCAACTTGCTGGCAATCTGGATCCCGGAACAGGACAGCCCTCAACTGCCTTAGGTCAGTTCTTTTCCATTCTTTCCTTGGCGGCCTTTGTGGCTGCGGGCGGACCGGAATTATTGATCACCGCAACGATCGATTCGTTTCAACGATTACCGGTCGGTACTTCGATTGAGTTTTCTAGTTTGGCCAAAACCATTCCTGTCTTGCTGCAACAAAGCTTCACGCTAACTCTCCGGGGAGTAGCACCTGCCGTTGCCGCCATGTTGATTTCAACTGTCGTAGTCGCGTGGGTCAATCGCAGCTTCCCTCAGATGAACCTCTTTTCGGTGGGATTGAGTTCGAATTTAGTTGTTATGTTTCTTGCGGTCGGGTTGACTATGAGTGGATGCGTTTGGCTATTTGTGGATGACTTGCAGAGTTTTGTTCGATTCATTGTGGACACATTGCAGTCCATCCAAGCGCCGGTGTTGGGAGGGGCAAATTGAGTACTGGTGATACTCGACACGACCCTACCCCTTCCCGGCTTGCTGCCGCTAAACGCCAAGGAAATGTCGCAAAAAGCCGGGAATTGGCGACTGCATTTAGCCTAACATGCTGGCTTTTACTGGCGTATCTTGGGGCGAAACCTTTGGCCAATCGAATCAGGCTACTGACAACACAGCTTTGGTCGGCAGACCAAGTTTCGGTGTCGATGGAGATGACCGATGGCGTTTCGCTGTTGCAAAATTTAGCGTGGTCCATTCTTGCGATTTTGGCACCGGTTCTCGGGTTCGCTTTTCTCATCGGCTGGAGTTCCAATTGGGTCCAAACAGGGCCGATCTTTGTCCCCCAAAAAGCCTCCCCTCAGTTGAGCAATCTTGGTTGGAGATCATGGTTCCAAAGAACCCTCAGCGGAGGTTCGATAATGCAATGGCTGTTCGGTTTTCCAAGACTGATTGCAGCCCTCACTATAGCAGGATATGCCGCTTATCAAAACCGAATGGCCATCCTGATGTTACCCAGCAATCGTATAGATCAAATTCTGATTCAAATCGGTTCAATCACGCTTTCGGTTCTAAGCCACGTCGCCGTAATACTCGCGGTGGTCGCAGGATTGGACTTCCTGGTCCAGGTAAAGAATCGAAAGAAGCGATTAAGAATGTCCGATCAGGAATTGCGAGACGAGTTAAGAGCAGAATCTGGCAACCCTGCCACAGCCCAACAAAACCGTCAGCTACCTAGAATCTAAATTGCATGAGGTAGGTAGGTGCATTTTAATTTCTTACAAATCATTTGGCCGATCAATAACCAAAATTCTGTTGGTATTCAGCCCATCTGTCGTCGATCTCGATTTTCAGCGTTTCGTCGATCGCCAATCGATTCTTTTGATGGCTTTTTCGGCTTTCAAAGTAAGCAGTAATTCGATCTTTGACAGCTTCTGAATTGCCCAGTTCCAATTGCGTGTAAAGTCTTTCCATTTGATCAACGGGGCTATTGACCAACGACTCAAATTGAATCTCGAATAATTGATCCTTAGGAATCGATGATCTGACTGATAAATAAGACTGGTACATCGAGTCTTTACACTGATGAATGTAACTTCTCAATTGGTTATCGCTATATTTTGGTAACTGAAAACCCTGGATGCTGTCGAGCAACCGCCACAATCTCATCGTGGAAGGAACAAGGTCATATGGGTTGCGAGTCATATGAATGAACTTTGCCCCTGGAAACCACTTCATCAATTGCTTGACTCGCCCCGTGTGAGGCGGAGATTTCAGAACGAGTCGTTGATTGTATCGAATTGTCAGGATCTTAAAAAACAAAGACAGCGAACGCCTTAAAGCTTCCTGCTTTTCTGGGCTCTCATCACTTAAATTTAAATAATTGTAATGAGGATTATCCCGATTGGGGAATGCGATTCGACGATAGGGTGTTGGTGCTCCCATCGAACACAATGCAAAATCATCTTCTTGCGGATACGACGCATCCAATTTCATATTGTCCATCGGACGACGCGATGGCAGCAAAAGCTTGACCAGCGGATAGAGAAAATAACGTGAAACCAACAAATGCCTGGGCACAAATGCGTCAAAGTTAGTCGGAAAAGCAAATTGCGGATCCAAGCCAATCAGCTCATGCATCAACGTCGTACCCGATCGCCAATGCCCGATCACAAACACCGGAGGCTGCGTTAATTCGATTTCGGCAATCTTTTGAGAATACAAAAATGACTGACCGGCGGCCAAAGTGGAGTTGATGATAGAACATCCGCCAACCAAAAAAGCCATTGCCCATTTGGAAGGATGCACCTGAAACCGATTCTCTATCATCAGCCGGGAGTAATCGCGAACCCCCAACCCGTTCCAAAAACGAGGAGCCCACGGCGGGTAAAAATTAGGTTTCGGTTTCGAAGTCGGCGGGGAGGACATAAACGATCCCTCAAAAGTTTACGATCGCGATTGAACGCAACGCACGGTGCAACTGTTGTGCCTAAACAGCGGTCAGGATGCTTTTCTCTCAGAATCCAGTTGAGGTTCAATTTTACCTTTTGCAGTCCTCAGGTTGAACAGGCTGAAAACTTCGTCCTTGGACAGACCTCGTCTAGCCGCCTGGTCGCCATCGGCAAGAATTTCTTCGGATAGATTTCGCTTTTCTTCTAATAGGTCATGGATTCGTTGCTCGATGGTTCCGGCCATGATCATACGAGTCACCGTGACACTTCCGGCCGCCCCGATCCGGTGCGCACGATTGATGGCTTGATCTTCGATGGCAGGATTCCACCAACGGTCAAAAAGAAAAACGTAGCGACAGAATTGCAGATTCAATCCAACGGCACCCGCACCGTAACTCATCAATAAAATTTTGCGGTCGGGATTTTCTTTGAATTCCTTCAAAATTGGATCCCGCTTGGAAGACGCAATCCTGCCATGATATTCGAGCGGCTTGTGCTGAGGAATTTGCTGACCGATCACCTGCAACGCATCCACCCATTGGCTAAAAACGATTGCTTTCTGACCACTTGCGGCGACTTCTTCCATGTCCGCCTGCAACCGTTCGATTTTAGTACTGGCACCTGTTAATGGATCAAAGTTGCAAATCTGTTTCAATCGAAGTACTAACTCGAAAACATGTTTGATAGTTAATTCATCTCCCATTTCGTTAAGGCGAACAACGCCATCATTTTCGGCGGAGTCATAGCTGATTTGCTGATCACCTGATAGAGGTAACTCCGCATCTTTCATCAACCTTGGCGGCATGTCCTTCATAACCAGATCCTTGGTTCTACGAAGGATAATATCCTTTACACCTCGTCGCACTTCACGGGCGGTCATTCCAGAACGAACGGCACCCTTGGCGGCAAACTCACAAATCCCTACTAAGTCGTCGATCCCGTTTTCGATAGGCGTTCCGGTTAAAGCCCAGCTTCGATTGCGAGGAATCTTGTGGACTACCTCGCTCGTAGCATTATTCTTATTTTTGATACGTTGGGCTTCATCCAGAATGACCAAATCGTATCGGTTTGCCGGATGAGTGACCTCAACCTCGTCACGGGTCAGTAACTCGTAGTTGGCAATTTTGACAAGTGAAGTGTTTGCCTGCCAGTGCCACCTTCGCTGGGCCTGATTGCCTTTGATCGCAGACACCGTAATTTCAGGCGCCCAGGTCTTGAATTCTCGCAACCAATTCGTCACCAGTGGCTTGGGGCAAATCAACAATACATTTTTTATATAACCTGCTCTGAGCAACATGCGCACCGTTGTGATCGACTGCATCGTTTTGCCCAGCCCCATCTCGTCGGCAAGAATCGCGCTGTGCCGGGGGAACAGAAATGCAATTCCAGCATACTGAAATGAGAACGGTTCAAACGGAAATTCGAGCGTTTTGCCTTTTAGAAGATACTCCAAGGGTGGCTGGAGGGTATAAAACAAGCGATCCTCCAACCGGATGACGTCGGAAGGGGCTGATATCCTGGTTCGCTTTGAATCGTGATTCTGATTGGTTTTCGACTTGCGTTCTGCTGAACTGGATTGACACGCTAGGGGTTCCGAAGTTCCTTCTTCCTGAAGTGGATCAAACAGCTGACTTCGATTCTGTTTGCCTGCTTTTTTCTCTGCCTGAAAAAAAAAGCTCAACACTTTCGGTTTTTTGCTCCGTTTGAAACTCGCCGAAACGACAGCTGGCTTCCATTCGTCGTCGCGATCCCACGAACTGACTTTCACGAACTCGTGAGGATCCATCGTACCGGCCCAGGAATGAGCAGAGTCAATTGTGACCGGTACAAAATTTGAATGGCTAGCGGGAATCATAAATCAATATCTCAGGCAGCGCCCCTCGCCTGATTAGCCTCTTCGATGGCCGATTGAATTCTTTCAAATGGTTCGTCGAGCGGAAGTCCATGAGAAAATAAATCAATTTGATTTCGGACTTCTGTCCAAAGCTCGCCCTTTGAATTCAGTCCAAAAACTTGATGCGAATCCGTATTAAATGTTGACAACCCACGACCATCAAATTGAAGGTCATCGCTGGATTCGATGAATGCGACGGGGAAATCGACTAACTCAGTAATCGATGCCATTTCAACCTGCTGTACGATGAGGATCGCCGGTTCCGTCTTGCAATGATCGATAAGGGAAATCCCGATTTGTTCTGTAAACAGACAAGTCAGAAAAGTTTCACCGAAAATGATTTCTCGAGCGCGGTTAGGAACGACCGGAGCAGTACAGTGAAACTCGATTGGACGACCATTTTTTGCCACGATCAATAATCCGCCGCAATGTCCAATGCCGGTCAATTCGATGACCTTCAAAAACCCAAAGTTGGGCTCTCGATTTTTAATCGCATCGCTCACGAATTTGAGATCCTTTCGCTGTTTCGCCACAAAGCATTTTAAGGCCAGCCGTTTTTGCTTTAGCTACAGTTAACGTGATGCAAACCGTGGCAACCTCAAAAACGACTGTGACTACTGACTCTATATTCACCGTGACAGAACACCTGCTAGCCGGCCGAGTTCGAAGAGTCCAATTGGAATCGCCAGGATGTCAACTACTTTGATTGACATTTTTCATCGAATATTTTTCAATCAAATTTGACTGCACTCAGTTCCATGAAACGAATCATTATTCCTTTTTTTTCTCCTGACTATCGAATCGGATGAACACGAGTGTGCTCTAAACAGTAATGGCGGTACAAGTATCCGGGTCCTTTAGTTTCATGCGAAACTTTGCCGGTGAAATCAATTTTCAGCTTGAACACCAATTTCAAATTTCTGAATAGTTCGTCAATTCCTCGACACCTCACATAGCGCGGTTTATACTGGGACTGTTCAGCCAACAAGCAACGGAGTCACACCTGAAATGACAAACGAATCCCAAGACATTTCGCCGGTTTTTCGCATTGATGTCGCACAAAGTGCTAGCGAACCCCAGTTGAATGCAGCTCAATCCGCTCAGAGCGAAATGGTCGCGTTACTCCATCAGCTTGTCGTTGGCCAGGATCGCCAAAACGAATTGCTCGAAGAGATGGTTGAACAAATGAATGCCAGTCAACGCCAACGAGCCAACGAGTTAAACCAGTGGAAGGATGCGAATCCTCTGTTGGCCAGACGCTGCCGGGCTGCTGCCGAAGCACTGTCCCAGGTACAAACAGAATTCCTGCAGAACATGACAGTCGAAGTCAATGATAGCTTCGAAGATATGATCGATAGCGATTTTGTTTTGAACGAGTTTGTAGACCGCTACGGGCCACGGTTGGCTCATCTTAACGGTGTGCTTCAACTTCTGGCACAACTAAGTGCGAATTCGAATCCACACAACAATCCCTAATCGGTTAGCACTCGCCAACCAGCGATTTAGAATTTCTGATTAAAACCGCCTGCCTTTATGGTTGTAGGCGGTTTTTAAATTGAAGCCGGTCCTCGATCCCGCGAGATCATTGCAATCGTTTGTTAGACGTTATCGTTGATCGCAGTTTTCTTCGTGATTCAGTGGTTCCTTCCGGCAGAAGGAACGTACTGCATTCTTTTGGCAATTCAAGTACGCCCCGCTTGCCGAGCGGGACAACAGCAAGCGCCGATTTCGCTTCCGCTAGATCTAGACCGTCCAATGCATTTGTTTGCAGCGTGTCTCATTGATCGAATTTCTGGGTGATTCATTTGTTCCTTCCGGCAGAAGGAACGTACTACATTCTTTTGGCAACTCAAGTACGTCCCGCTTGCCGAGCGGGACAACAGCAAGCGCCGATCTGGATTCAGCTAGATCTTGATCATCCTATGCTTTTGTTTGCAGCGCGTCTCATTGATTGAATTTCTGGGTGATTCAGTGGTTCCTTCCGGCAGAAGCAACCTACTACATTCCTTTGGCAATTCAAGTACGTCCCGCTTGCCGAGCGGGACACCAGCAAGCGCCGATCTGGATTCCGCTAAATCTTCGTACTGCTCGGGCCAAAAACAGGGAATACGCGATTTTCGGCTTCTGCAGAATCTCGATGGCTCCTAGCCAACCAGATTGAATTCACCTTGATCCAGATCTGAACTGATATCCGTCTCGGGCCGTTTCCTGAAACCCAGCCCATTCAGCAAACCGGTGCAACACGATCGCCGTTGCTGCATTCACATTCATTGAAACTGCGGTGCCGAACTGCGGCACGTATACAAAAGAGTCACAGAGCTTTCTTTGGGATTTAACGAGCCCTTCGCCTTCGTTGCCAAACATAAAAGCAGTCGATCTTGTGAACGGAAGGGAGCCAATCGGATTGGATTCGGGCATGATCTCAATCCCGACAATATCACAACCAAGTTTTTTGACGTGGGCCGCCGCATCCTGCAAGGCTAGAAAGTGCTGGACGGGCGTGTTTCGGGTTTGACCAACTGCACCTCCTTTTCCAAAGTTCTTTCTTCCAACCATGATGATCTGAGATCCCATCGCGTTAGCCGTTCGAATCAAATATCCAAAATTAGAATCCTTGGACACGTTGTGGATAATAAGATAACTCTGATAATTTGACATGGGGTTTGCTCGATCAAAAACAGGTAGCCCATTACTTAACCAAATGTCGACCGAATTCACCAGACGGTGCGACGGGCAAAAAACAAATCAGAGGATGATAGAATCTATGAATGGCGATCTCGTTTTCACAACGACCAGCGACTACGCTCGACTTCATGGGTTCTACAAAAAGTCTCAAACTCGTGTCGATTTGGCCCCTAAATGGGGCGAACTGGATTCAGTCGTTTTGACACACGGTCTAGGTGGCAACTTTTATTCATCTCGCCTGCTTCTACATTTCGCTCAAACGTTTTTGGACCTCGGGTTGAGCGTAGTGATTGGTAATACGCGCGGACACGACATGGTCAACTCGACCACATGGGGCGGAAGAACACAAAGTATCGGTTCGGCGTTAGAAAACGTCTCGGACTGCATTTTTGATCTAGCTTCCTGGTCCGACTTTCTAGTCAAAAAAGGGCATCGAAAGGTGCTCTTGTTCGGCCACTCCTTGGGCGCGATTAAATCTTTGTATGCTCAAGCCCACTCGCCTCACTCAGCGGTGGCAGCAATCATTGGGCTTTCAGCAACGCGGCTGGGATACCATAAACTGATTGCCACCCCACGTGGAGCTCTTTTTCGCGAAACGATCGAAAGGTGCCGAAGCCTGATTGAATCAGGATCGGGCGAGACTCCAGTTCACGTGATGTTCCCATTCCCAACCTGGATGACGCCTCAGTGTTACCTCGACAAATATGGGCCGGACGAAACTTACAATTGGATCAACTTTATCGAAAAAGTTGAAACCCCGACACTGATGCTGTTTGGACAAAAAGAGCTGGATGACGATCCCGCCTTCGAAGGAGTAAGGGATGAGCTTCAGCAACTAAAAACAAGCTGGAATGCTCCTGAAATCAGAGAGATCGAAGAGGCCGACCATTTTTATTCGGCAAAATTTAATGAAGTCGACCAAGTGATTCGGCAATGGATTTGTTAAAAAAACAAATCGACCCAATCGCTCCTTTTTCAGCGTGACCAACCTACAGTTGCCGAGATCAATAGGCTTCTTCGTGAAATCGTTTCACGGGAACCATCTTGCTTCGTAGACGGTAGATGGTGAGTGCCCAAAATCCAAAGATCAAAAATGGCATAATCATCATGAAAACGATGCTGACCGCGAATGCGAAAGCGGCACTGTCGTGCATCGCGTTTTTA